>DASTFB010000080.1 GCA_035709005.1 Candidatus Methylomirabilota bacterium
GTGGCCGGTCTTCTTGACGCGGTTGATGGTCTCCCCGACGTGGACCGGGAGGCGGATGGTGCGGCTCTGGTCTGAGATGGCGCGGGTGATGGCCTGCCGGATCCACCAGGTGGCGTACGTGGAGAACTTGTAGCCGCGCCGATACTCGAACTTGTCGACGGCCTTCATCAAGCCGATATTGCCTTCCTGGATCAGGTCCAGGAACTGCAGCCCGCGATTCGTGTACTTCTTGGCGATGGAGATCACCAGGCGGAGGTTGGCCTCCACCATTTCCTTCTTGGCCTGGGCCGCCTTCTGCTGGCCCTGCTTGATGACCGCCATCACGCGCTTGAGCTCGTCGGCCCGGGCGTTGGCCCGGCCCTCGGCCGCCTTCACCTCCTGCTGGGCCACCCAGATCTGTTGCTGCTTGAGGGTGGAGAATTTCTTGGCCGCCTTGAGGTGGAGGTCGCTGGCGCCGTTGCTCCCGTCGCCGTTGGCGCCGGGCTCGCGGAACGATACGTAGAGCAGGTTCTGCCGTTCCTCCTTGGACTTGGTGGCGCCGTTGGTCCACAGGTCGATGACTCGCTCGGCCCGCTCGATGTCCTCGACCAGGTCGCGGAGCCGTTGCACGAGCCCGCGCCGCGCCGCGTCCGGGTCCTCGCGGTCGATGATCTGGTTACCGATGTTGAGGCGGCGCAGCTTGTCCAGCACCTTGCGCTGCCGGTCGCCCGCCTGGTTCTCCAGGCGTTTCCAGGCGGGATCCTTGCCCCGCCCGCCCCGAGCCTTGCGCGTCGAGCGGCCCGACGACTTGGTCCGCAGCTTCTTGACCTTGGCGATGAGCTCGTCCCGCTCGCGCAGGAGCCGGTCCACGTTGGAGAAGGCCGCGATCACCTGGCGGGTGAGATCGGCCTCCTTCTCCTCGGTGAACTCCTCTTCGTTGACGTCGACGACCTCCTTGACCGAGATGTCGGTGCGGCGCAGCTGCTCCCGCAGCTCGCGGAAGCGCTCCAGGGCGAGGTTCGTGCTGAGGATGGCGTTGGCGACCTGGTTCTTGCCTTCCTCGATGCGCTTGGCCAGCGCGATCTCGCCCTCGCGCGTGAGCAGGGCGACCCGCCCCATCTCGCGCAGGTACAGGCGGACCGGGTCCTCGGTGCGGCCGACCGGACCGGGACTGAGGTCGATGTCCGGCCCGTCTTCGTCCGGCTCCTCGGCGGGGACCGCGCGCTGGATCTCGGAGGGCAGGCGGGCCGCCTTGGCCGAGTCCACCACCTCGATATCCAGGGAGCCGAACATCAGCATGATGTCGTCGAGCTGGTCGAGGGACACGATGTCGGAGGGCAGGGCGTCGTTCACCTCGTCGTAGGTGAGGAAGCCCTTCTGCTTGCCCATCGAGATCAGCCGATCCAACTCCTCCAGCTTGGGCTCTTCACTCATGCGTCTGCGCTCCTTGGGGACCGGCGGTCCCGAGTTCGAGCGACTGGGCGACCCCCCCCGCTAGCTCGTACACGACTTTGCTCTCCTGGTGCAGGGCGACGAACTCCTCGCGCGGCGTGTCGGCGCCCCCGGCGGCCGTCTGGCCTTCGCTGATGCTGCGGGTGATCTGCCGCTGGCGTCGCAGGCGATGCTCCCGCTCCAGGTGCGCCGCGAACTGGTCGATCAGGGCCTGGCTGTCGTCTACGCCATCACGCTCCACGACGAGCAGGGCCGATAACAGATTGGCGGCGCTCTCGTCGGACAGGTCCGCAAGCAGGGCCTCGGGGGTGGCGTCGGGGCGGCTCTTGAGGGCGGCCACGATCGCCCGCAGGCCGGCGTGTCGCAGGTCCTCGTCTTCGATGCGGGGCAGCAGGACGGCTCGGGCGCCGAGCGAGCCGAGCAGCAGCGCGATCAGGTCGCGCTCCCGGGCGATGGGCTCGACGGTCGTGGCGGCGGCTGGCGGCGGCGTCGCCGGCCGCCGGAGCGCCGTCTGGAGCTTCTGCGCCTCGATCCAGAGCTGGGCCGGGTCGACCCCGAGCTTGATTCCGGCCTCCCGCGACAAGAGGACGGCCTCCTCCGTGTCGGCGACCTTGGCCAGCATGAGCGCGACCCGGGCGAAGGCGTTGGCTCGCGCGCGCGGACCACTGGCGCCGTCCGGATCAGCGATGGCCCGCTCCAGCGCGTAACCGAGCAGGCTCCGGGCCGACTCCACGCACTCGCGGAACGCCGCGGCGCCGTGCGCGCGCAGGAAGCTGTCCGGGTCGTAGCCGGTCGGCAGCAGCGCGGCCTTGAGGCGGAACGGGCTGCCGGTCTCCAGGGCGCCGGTACGGGTCACCCCCCAGGCCAGCCCCGAGCTCGTCGGCTCGAGCAGCTCGGCCGCGCGCTCGGCCGCTTTCTGGCCAGCGGCGTCGGCGTCGAAGAAGGTCACGACCTCTTCGCACAGGCGCCGCAGGATCCCGAGCTGGGCCGGCGTGAACGCGGTGCCCAGCGCGGCCACGGTCTCGGTGAAGCCGTGCTGATGGGCCATCAGGCAGTCGACGTAGCCCTCCACCAGCAAGGCGCGATTGCGCTCGCGGATGGAGGCGCGGGCCAGATCGGCGGCGTAGAGGAGATTGCCCTTGGTGTAGATCGGCGTCTCGGGGGAGTTGAGATACTTCGGGGTCTCGTCACCGAAGGCGCGTCCGCCGAATGCCACCACGCGTCCCTGCGCGTCGCGGATGGCGAAGATCAGGCGCCCCCGGAAACGGTCGTAGTGGCCGCCGCCGGCCTCGCGCCGTACGGCCAGGCCGGCAGTCTCCAGCGCCTCGGCCGGGACGCCTTCGCCGCGCATGAACCCGAGCAGGTTGTCCCAGCCCTCGGGGGCGTACCCCAGCCGGAAGCGTCGGGCCACCTCGAGATCGATGCCGCGCTGCTCGAGGTACCGGCGGGCTCGATCGCCGCCCGCTCGGTGGAGCGCGTCGGCGAAGCACTGGGCGGCCAGCTCCATGACCCGGTAGAGCTCCTCCCGTCCCGAGTCTTGCCGGGCGGTGCGATCCTCGGGCAACGTCACCCCGGCCGTCTTGGCGAGCGCGCGGACGGCCTCGGGGAAGGTCAGGCGGTCCATTTTCATGAGGAACCCGAAGACGTCCCCGCCCACGCCACAGCCGAAGCAGTGAAAGATCCCCCGCTTGGGGTTGACCATGAACGAGGGCGTCTTCTCGGCGTGGAACGGGCACAGCCCCTTCCAGTTGGCGCCCGCCTTGCGCAGGTTCACGAACCGCCCGGCGAGGTCCACGATGTCGGCGCTGGCGCGGATCTCGTCGAGGAGGGCGGGAGAGTAGCTGGCCATCAATTGATCCTGAGAGTAGCGACGGTGGCGCCGGCCCCGCCCTCCGCGGGTTCCCCGTCTCGATACGACTCCACCAGCGGATGGGCGGCCAGCAGGTCGCGGACGCTCTTGCGCAGGGCTCCGGTGCCCTTGCCGTGTACGAGGCGCACGGTCGGCAGGCCGGCCATGAAGGCGTCGTCCAGATATTGCTCCACGAGGTCGCGCGCCTCGTCCGTCCTCTTGCCGATCAGCATCAGCTCGGTCGCGACTGCGCGCGCCGGGGGGGTGGCGACCCCCCTCGGGACCACGAGGTTGGCGGCGTCGGCTGCGTTGCGCGTTTCCATCGATCCGTGGGGGCGATTGGGGCGAGGGAAACGGGTCCCAAGTGGGGTCGCCACCCCCCCGGCGCTCCCGGTTGCGGTCGTCCCGACGCTGAGCGGACGAAGGGCGGTGAGGGGGACGCGGATGGTGATCGCGCCGCTTCGGACGGTCGCCATGTCGCCGGCGACGGCGACCAGCTCGCCTTTGAGGCCGAGATGGTCGGCGGCGACGGCTGCACCAGGCTCGAGCGAGGCGCCGGTGTCGGCGGGAGCCGGCGGGTCGGGCATGGCCTTGACCGTGGCCTCGCGCAGGCGCCGGCGGCTGGCGTCCAGGTCGCGCCGTGAGCGCTCGGAGCGCTTGAGCCGTTCCCATTCAGCGCTGATGGCCCGACGGATGTCTCCGAGCAACCGGCTCGCCTCCTCCTTGGCCCGAGCGACGGTATCCCGCGCCTTGCGCTCGGCGGCGGCCTCGGCGTCGCGGGCGGCGGCCAACCGGGCGGCCGTTTCCTGCTCGCGACGTTCGATGGCGATCACCCGCTCGGCCTCGCACCGAGTGTACTCGTCCAGCCAGCGGAGCAGCTCGCTCAGCCGCGTGGCGTGCAGCGAGCGGTGGCTCTCGGCCCGGGCGATCAGCTCGGGGGCCAGGCCGAGGCGGGCCGCGATGGTCAACGCCAGGCTCTGTCCCGGGCGGTCGTAGCGGAGACGAAACGTGGGGGCCAGGGACGCGGCGTCGAACTCGACGGAGGCATTCCGCGCACGGGGATGAGTGCTGGCGAACGCCTTGAGGGGCTCCAGGTGGGTGGTGGCCATGACGAGCGCTCCGCGCTCGACCAGGGATTCCAGAATCGCCTCGGCCAGGGCCGCCCCCTCGTCCGGGTCGGTGCCTGCTCCCAGCTCATCCAGCAGGACGAGCGAGCTCTCATCCGCCTCGGCCAGGATTTCCCGGACCTGCTTGACGAAGGCGGAGAACGTCGACAGGTTCTCGGCCACGCTCTGATCGTCCCCGATGATCGCGTGCAGCCGCGTGAAGACCGGCAGGCAGGAGCCGTCCTCGGCGGGGATGTGGCAACCGCTCTGGGCCATCAGCGCGTGCAACGCCAACGTCTTGAGGGCGATGGTCTTGCCGCCGGCGTTGGGTCCGGTGATCACGACGACGGGGCGGTCAGGGGTGAGCTCGAGGTCGGCGGGCACGACGGGGCGGTCGGGATGCTCCCAGCTCTGGGCCAGGAGCAGCGGATGTCGGGCCCCCTTGATGTGGACCCGGCGCTCCCCGCTGACGCGCGGCATGGTGGCGCCCATCCGATCGGCGAGGCGGGCGCGGGCGAACACGAGATCCAGTCTGGCGACCGTCTGGACCAGCTGCTCGAGGTCGTCCAGTCGCGCGCGGACCGCATCGGTGAGCTCGGCCAGGATGCGAGCCGTCTCCGCTTCTTCGTCCCGGGCGAGCTGGACGAGGTCGTTGTTGGACTCCACGACGTCCCCGGGTTCCATGAATACCGTCTGCCCGCTCTGGGAACGGTCGTGGACGATGCCGTGAACGCGGCCCCGGGCCTCGGCTCGAACCGGCAGCACGTAGCGGCCGTGACGCACCGTGACAAAGCGGTCGGCATAGAGCCGCTCGGCATCCGGCCCGGCCAGCATGCGCTCGAGCTCACCGAGCAGCCGCTGGCGTCGATCGCGAATCTCCCGCCGCACCTGACCGAGCCTGGGGCTGGCACCGTCGTTGACGCCGCCATCGTCATCCAGGGCCCGCTGCAGCTGGCCATGGAGCGGCCCCGTGGCGGGCAGGGAGGTGGCGAGCGCCGCTAGCTCGGGGGCGAGGGTCCCGGTGGTCCGTCCCCAGGCGACCAGTCGGGGGCCGGCCTCCAGGGTCATGCGCAGGCTGACCAGCTCGAGGCCCTCCAGGATGCTGCCGGGGATCCGGCAACGCTCCAGGGTCTGGCGGACATCGGGGACCGTATCGAGGGGAGGGGAGCCGGTCAGGGGCAGGACGCGACGAGCCTGGGCAGTAGACTCGAGCTCGGCTTGCACGGCGGGCGCATCGAAGAGTGGCGAGAGGGACCCGGCCAGGTCCCGCCCCATGAACGTCAGCGCCTCACTGGCGAGCAAGGCGCCCACGGCTTCCCATTCGATGCCCCGGCTCCAGATGCAGCCCGCCTCCATCGCGTCTCGCCTCGTTCGCTTACCGCCCGAAGCCACGGGAGTGCCGGCGTCTGAGTCGGCGGTGCTGCCGGGTTTAATCGTTCAGCCGCTCGCGGCGCTTGGCCTTCTTGCGTGCAGCGAGCGCCTTGCGCTTCCGCCGGACGCTCGGCTTTTCATAGTGCTGCCGCTTCTTGAATTCGGACAGGAGCCCGGCCTTCTCACACTGCTTCTTGAAGCGCTTGAGAGCGCTCTCGAAGGACTCGTCGGGCTCGACGATCACCTTGGTCACTCGACTCCCCCCCTCCGCGACGGCGACCACCAGCTGGCTAAACGAAAACTATATACCATCGGTCGCCCCCACGCGCTACTTCAAGGAAGCCGTGATCAGCTCCAGGACCCGCTCGGCGGCGAGCCTCTCGGCCTCGGCCACCACGGGGAGCTCGTCCGGCTGGAACGCCTCCAGCACATGATCGGGGATGGCCTCCTTGCGCTCGGGCCGGCCCACGCCGACCTTCACCCGCCGGACGTTCTCCGTGCCGAGCGCCTCGAGGACGGACCGCACGCCGTTGTGGCCGCCGTGACTGCCCTTGAGGCGGACGCGGACGGTCCCCATGGGCAGGTCGATATCGTCGTAGACGAGGATGAGGTCGCCGGCGTCGGCCCCGTGACGGCGAAGCGCCGCGGCCACGACCGGCCCGCTCAGGTTCATGAAGGTTTGGGGCTTGACCAGGGTGACCGGCTCGCCACGCCACTGGCCCCGGGCGATCAGCGTCGGGCCCTCCCGGCGCCAGGCCCGTCGAAACTGCTGGGCCAGCAGGTCGAGCACGCGGTGGCCGACGTTGTGTCGCGTGGCCCGGTACTCGGGACCCGGGTTCCCCAGACCGACGACCACGACGCCCACCGCTGGCGCGAGCGCCTACTTCTTGGCCTTCTCGGCCGGCTCTTCCTCCTTCGGTTTGCGCTCGGTCAGGACCTCGGGCTCCGCCGTCACCGCCGGCGCCGCCACCTCCGCCACGACCTCTTCCGCCATCGGCGGGGATACCGTCACCACGGCCTGGTCGGGGGCGTTCAGCAGGCGGACCCCCTCCGGCGCCTGGAGGTCGCCCACGGTCAGCACGTCGCCGATCATGAGCGCCGACACATCCGCGTCGATCCGCTGGGGGATCATGGTCGGCAGGCAAGAGACCTCGAGCTCGTGCAGCACGATGTTCAGGATGCCCTTCTGATCCTTGACGCCGGCTGCCTCCCCCACCGGGTGGACGGCGACCCGCACCGTGATGGCCCGGTCGGCCCGCACTTCCTGCAGGTCGACATGGAGCAGCCCCTCGCTCACGGGGTCGAACTGCATATCCCGGATGATGGCCATCCGGGTCCCGGCCTCGCCCTCGAAGCTCAGCGTCAGCAGCTGGGTGGACCCCTGATGCCCCTGGATGATGCGCAGCACGGCCCGGGGATCGACGGTGACGGCTTCCGGCTGGGCTCCCCCGTAGAGGACGGCTGGAATGACACCGCTCCGCCGTAGCTGCTTGGCCCGCTGCTTGCCGGTGCCTTCCCGGCGTCGGATCGTGAGCACTTGCGTCGGCATGAATCGCTCCTTCAGATGAACAGGGTCGACACAGATTCCTCGTCGTGGATGCGACGAATGGCCTCGCCCAGGATGGGGGCCACCGTGAGCACGGTCAGGTGCGGCAGTCGCTTGTGCTCGGGGACGGGGATCGAGTTGGTGACCACGACCTCCTCGAGCGGCGCGGCCTGGAGGCGATCGAGCGCGGGGCCCGAGAGCACCGCGTGGACTCCGCAGGCGAGGATGCGCCGGGCCCCCTCGCGCTCCAGCGCGCCCACCGCCTGGGTCAGGGTGCCCGCCGTGTCGATCATGTCGTCGATGACGACCGTGTCCTTGTCGCGCACATCGCCGATGAGGTACATGGCGATGGCCTGATTGGGCCCCTCGCGCCGCTTGTCGATGATGGCGAGCCCGGCCCGCAGGCGCTTGGCGATGGCCCGGGCCCGCTCGACCCCGCCGGCGTCGGGCGACACGATGACCGCGTCGCGAAGATCCTTCTTGCCGAGGTAGTCGACGATGACCGGTGCCGCGAACAGGTGATCGACCGGGATGTTGAAGAAGCCCTGGATCTGTCCGGCATGGAGGTCGAGAGCCAGCACCCGGTCCACCCCGGCGGCCGTGAGCAGGTCGGCGACCAGCTTGGCCGTGATGGGCACCCGGGGCTGCACCTTGCGATCCTGTCGCCCGTAGCCGTAGTAGGGCAGCACGGCCGTAATGCGCCGGGCCGAGGCCCGCTTGAGCGCGTCGATCAACACCAGGAGCTCCATCAGGTTGTCGTTCACGGGCGGGCACGTGGGCTGTACGACGAACACGTCGGTGCCCCGGACGTTCTCGTTGACCTGCACGAAGACCTCGCCGTCGGAAAACCGGGAGACCTCCACATCGCCCAGCGGCAGATGCAGATAGCGGGCGATCTCCTGGGCCAGAGAGGGATTGGCGTTGCCTGTGAACAGCTTGAGGTCGTAGGTCATCGCGTCTCTCGCTTGGCGTTGGTTGGGGCGGGAGGATTCGAACCTCCGTATACGGGATCCAAAGTCCCGCGCCTTACCGCTTGGCCACGCCCCAGCATCCCGTCCGCCCTCATCGTGCACCGCTCCGTATCTGGACTGCCGGCCCCCGTGTCGTCCGCACCGCCCAGCACGCCCAGGACGGCCGGGTCACGCGCGCCCGAATCTGGCGGGCATGCTCGTACGAGCGCGCCACCCCGAACACCGTCGGTCCACTGCCCGACATGGCCGCGCCCAGCGCCCCGGCCGCGAGCAGCGCCGCCCGCATGCGCCCGATCTCGGGGGCGCAGGGGGCCACCGCCGCCTCGAGCCCATTGTAAAGGCTCGCGGCCACCCGGGTCGCGCGGCGACTGCCCAGCGCCAGCACCATCACCCGGGCTCGATGGCCGTCCGAGTAAATCGCCGGCGTGACGCGGCCATAGACCTCGGCGGTGCTCGAGCCGTGTCGGGGATTGACGAGCACGAGGCCCAATCCCCCGGTCGCGACCGGCGCGAGGACCTCGCCCCGTCCGGTGGCCAGCGCCCCGCCGCCCTGCAGAAAGAACGGGACGTCCATGCCCAGACCGACGGCGACTTCTTCGAGCCTGGCCCGGGGCCAGCGCAGACCCCACAGGCGGTTCAGCCCGACCAGCACCGCCGCCGCGTCGGCCGATCCCCCACCCAGCCCGGCCGCCACCGGGATTCGCTTGTCCAGCGCCACGCGCACACCCCGGTCGATGCCCGCGGCGGCTCGCAGGGCCAGGGCGGCCCGCACAGCGAGATTCGTGGCGTCTGCCGGCACGCTTGCACCGCTCACGCGCAAGTCGACGGCGTCGGACTCCTCGAGGGTCAGCCGGTCGGTCAGGTCGACGGTCTGCATGACCGTCGCGATCTCGTGGTAGCCGTCGTCACGCTTGCCCAGGACCTCCAGGACCAGGTTCACCTTGGCTGCGGCGCTGAGCACATAACGGCGACCGCCTCCCGACCCCTTCGACAAGGCAGCCGAGCGTACCACGCACCCCCGGTAGCGTCAACGTAAGCGCCCGATTTCTCGAAGGTCTGGAACGGTCAGCGCAGGTGCTCGACGCGGGCGCCGGGAGGCAGCGTCTGCCGGAAGCGCTCGGCGTCGATGCCTCCGTCGAACACGGGGTCCCGGTAGCGCACCGAGCCCGTCAGGTACTCATTGGCGGCGCTCAGGTCGAAGCCGCGCAGCCGCCCATCGCCGTCGCGCAGGTAGGTGACCAGGGCCTCGTAGCGCCCTCCCGTGATCTCCAGGCGGCGGATCACCCCGCTCTGAAAGTCCATCCAGACGCGCTGCCGGTGATCGGTGCCGATGAGCTCGAGCGAGGGGCCGTGCTCGTCGGCCGGGAGCAGCGAGGCCACCCGGAGGTCCCTGGGCGGGACGGCGCGCGCGGCCAGGACGCCCACCAGGTCGTCGGGGCTGAAGGGTAGGCCGAGCAGGCGTGCGGCGGTGTCGGCGGTGGCCGGCCCGATCAGGGCACGGTGGTCGGCCGCGTTGTAGGCGACGAGCTGGCTGTCGTGGATGGTCATCACGAGCAGGGGTTGGCCGAAGGGGGACAGGGCCTCGAGCCTCAGCGAGGCCGGGGCCTTGGCCAGGACGATCGCGGTGAGGGCGTGCCGCTCCTTGCGACGCTGCAGGTGGATGTCGGCGACCGTTCGCAGATCCGAGAACTCCCGCCAACGCGCCGTCAGCAGATCGATGGCCCGGTGCACCTCCGGGTCGATGGGAGCCCGGAGCGGCGGCAGGGCCCGGGCACAGCCGGCGAGCAGGACGAGAGCGAGGACGAGGGCGCTACGGAGTTGCCTTCGAGGGCTCACCCTTGAGTCGCCCCAGACGCTGCCGGAGCTCGTCCACCTTCTTCTTGATGCCGGCGGCGGTCGGGTCCAGCTGCAGTGACCGTTCCCACGCCGCCAGCGCATCGTCGTGCCGGCCGGCCTTGACGTAGGCGTCGCCCAGGTGATCGAAGATGACCGGGTCGGGTTCCTTGGTCTTCTGTACCGCGCGCTCGAGCTCGCGCAGCGCCTCGGCATAGCGACCTTGCTGGTAGTACGCCCAGCCCAGGCTGTCGATGAAGTAGCCGTTGTCGGGCTCCAGATCCAGGGCCTTGGTGATGAGCTCGACCGCCTCGTCGAGGTTCTCGCCGCGCTCGGCGTACATGTAGCCGACGTAGTTGTAGGCTTCGGCGTGCTTGGGGTCGATCGCGATCACCCGGCGAAACGCCCCCACGGCCTCCTTGAAGCGCTGCTGCTTCTCGAGGACGACGCCCAGCTGGAAGTGCAGGTCCTTGCTCTTGTCGTCGAGGATGAGGCCTTCCTGCAGGATCTCGGCGGCGCGATCGTACTGCTTGTCCCGGAAATAGGCGCTGCCCAGGTACAGGAACAGCTCGGCCCGCTTGGGCTCCAGGTTCACGGCCTCCCGCAGCACCGCGATGGCCTCGTCGTACCGCTTGGCGCGCCCATGCAGGAAGCCGAGCTGTACCCGGGCGTCGATCGAGCGGGGGTCGAGCCGGAGGATGCGCTCGAGCTCGGTCCTCGCGTCGTCGTCATGGCCGCCCTCCATCAGGCTGGCCGCGAGGAAGTAGCGCGCCCGGAGGTTGTTCGTTTCCAGCAACACCGCGCGCCGGAAGGCCTCGACAGCTTTGTCCCAGAGCTTCTGCTCGTAGTACACGGCTCCCAGCTTGGTCCACAGCCGGGCATCCCTGGGGGCGACCTCGGTCAACGACTCGATCTCGCTCTGGGCTTCCGCGAACCGGCCCAGCCGGATCAGCAGATCGCCCAGCCGCTCGACGAAAGTCGGGTTGTCCGGATTCGACTGGACCGCGTGCCGGTAGGCTGCGACTGCCTCGTCCGGCTGGCGCTTGGCCTCGTAGGCGTAGCCGAGGGCGGTCCAGGCGCCGTCGTGATCGGGGTCGAGCTCGACGGCCCGGGACAGACGGGTGATGGCCTCGTCGAGCTGATCGGTCTCGATGGCCAGGCGGCCCAGCAGAAAGTGCGCCTGGGCCAGACGCGGGTGCCGCTCGATGAGACGCTGCAGCACTTCTCGGGCCCGATCGTACGCCTTGCGCTCGACGTGGTAGCGGGCGAGGGTGAGATAGGGCTCCTGGGCCTCGGGGTTCAGCGCGATGACGCGTTCGAGCTCGGCCTCGGCCTCCGCATACCGGCGCTGTCCCCGGTGGAGCTCGGCCAGGGTCAGGTGACCCGCCGGGTCGTCGGGGGCGATCTCCACGGCCTTGCGGGCGGCGGCCAGGGCTTGCTCGGGCTCTTCGATGCGCGCCAGCCAATGGGCCAGCTCCCGCCACAGGAACGCGGAGCGCTCGTCGCGCTTGATCGCTTCCTGAATCGCCGCCACTGCTTCCTTGAAGCGGCCGGCCTGGGCGTGCAGCTGGGCGATCGAGTAGTGATAGTACGCCTCGGCGGCCGGGGTCAGCGGCTGCGCGGCCGCTTGACGCGGAGTCGGTCGCTCGAACTGGGTGGCGAGCTTCCCCATGTTGGCGCAGGCGGGAAGCGCGCCCGCGAGAGTGAGCACCGCCAGTAGCCCCCCCATCGAGGCCTGGCGTGCCCGGACCAGCAGCCGGCGGGCCGCCGAACGCGCCTGCTCGTCGGCGATCGTCGCCACGGCGGTGTCGATCTCCTGCGCCTCGTCCCGGCTGAGGGCCCGGCGTCGGGGCGGGCGCGCCGTGGGCGGCGTGACCGTCGCCGGCAGTGGGCCGAGGCTCACGCGCAGGCTCCGCACGTCGGAGAAGCGCGCGCTCAGGCGGGCGCTCAACTCCGGCGCGCGTAGCGTCAGTTCGTGGAGCCACGGGGAGTTGTCGGCCACGATCTCCAGGCAGCCGTTGACCAGCCGCCACGGGCGCGCATGCCGGGCTACTTCCCGGCCGGCGATCTCCGGCCAGGCTCGGCGCATCCGGTCGAGGGCCAGGGGCCCTTCGAGCTCGGGCATTGCGCTCGTCAGCAGGTCAGCGATGGGCCGCGGCCTGGTCGACTTCACCGGTCGTTATCATACCCCCGCCTTCGAGGGCCAGACCAGGATCTTGGGCTCTGTGCCGTCGAATTGACTCGCCTCGGACCGGCCTTTATAGTGACCCCGCATTAATTAAGTGGCCTCGGACATGGTAAAACCGCGCCGCGGAGACGTGATCGATCTGGCCATCGACGATCTCGCCTTCGGCGGGGAGGCGGTCGGTCGGGTCAACGGCTACGTGGTCTTCGTCCGTAACGCCGTGCCGGGTGACCGGCTCCGGGTGCGCATCACCGAGACCCGCGCCCGCTATGCGCGAGGCCAGGTCGAGGCCGTGGTAGAAGCGTCCCCCCACCGGGTCGAGCCGCCCTGTCCCTACTTCGGTCGGTGCGGAGGCTGCCGGCTCCAGCACATCGCTTACCCGTCCCAGCTCGCCTTCAAGGAGAAGCAGGTCCACGACTGTCTGACCCGCCTGGGCGCCGCGGGTCGCTTCGAGCTGCGCCCGATCCTGCCCGCTCCGGAGGCGTATGCCTATCGCAACAAGATGGAATTCACGGTGGCGCCGGGCGGCGCCGGACCGGTGATCGGGCTTCACGAGGCCGACCGATATGACGTGGTGCTGGACATCGAGCGGTGCCTGCTGCAGTCCGAGACCATGAACGCGCTTCTGGACGAGGTCCGCGCCCAGGTGCGCGCCCGCGGCCTCAGCGTCTGGGAGCAAGCGTCCGAGCGTGGTCTGCTGCGCTACGTGACGCTGCGCGAGGGCCGCCACACCGCGGACGCCATGGTCAACCTCGTGGCCGGGGCACCCGATGTCGAGCAGTTGGGGCCGGTGGCCGAGGGGTTGAAGGCCCGGGTGCCGTCCACGACCAGCGTCGTCTTGAACGTGAACGCCAAGAAGGCCGCGGTGGCCATCGGCACCGAGGAGCATGTCCTGCTCGGGCGGGACCACATCACGGAGTCCCTGGCCGGGCTGACGTTCCAGGTATCGGCGAGCTCGTTCTTTCAGACCAACACGGTGCAGGCCGAGCGGCTGTTCGCGCTCGTGGCCGAGGCCTGCGCGCTAGGCGGCGGGGAGACGGTGGTGGACCTCTACTCGGGCACCGGGGCCATCAGCCTGCTGCTGGCCCGGCGCTGCCGCCACATCTACGGCATCGAGGTTTCGGCGGCGGCCGTGGCCGACGCCGTGAGGAATGCCCACGCCAACGGCATCGCGAACGCGACGTTCCTGGCCGGCGAGGTGCGCCACGCGCTGCCCACGCTGCTGGGCGAGGGAGTCCGCGCGGATGTCGCCGTGGCCGACCCCCCCCGCGCCGGCTTCCACCCCAAGGCGCTGACCGCCCTGGTCACGCTGGCGCCCGCGCGCATCGTCTATGTCTCCTGTAATCCCGCCACGCTGGCTCGCGACGTCGGTGATCTCCTCCGTCACGGCTACCGGCTGCAGTGGGTGCAGCCGGTGGATATGTTCCCGCAGACGCCCCACATCGAGGCCGTCGCCCGTCTCGACCGGCCGGCCTGAGCCGGGAGCGCCGCCGAGGGCGAGCCACAGCACCACGGCCGTCGCCACGTGGGCGGCCCGCGGCCGGGCCGCCAGGGCGACGAGCACGGCGGCCAGCGCGCCGGCCCCGTCGAGGGCGACGTCGCCCAGGCTCGCCGTGCGGGTGAACACCACGGTCTGGTGGACCTCGTCGAGGCACGCCCAGCCCAGGCCGGTGGCCAGGGCCGTCCACGCGGCGGTACGGGGGGACCATCGAGCTCCCACCGTCAGAGCGCGGAACCACAGGAACGTCAGGATGGCGTACTCGGCGACGTGGGCTCCCTTGCGGGCGAGCCCGTGCAGGACGTCGAGCTCCGGGGGGCTGGCCCACGGCACGAGCCACCGCAGCAGCGGAAGGAGCATCCGACCGGAGTATTCCACGCTGCCGGCGTCGGTCGAGAGGAGGAAGACCACTCCCATCCAGACGAGAGGTGGCAGCCAGTGAACCGGTCTCATGCGTTCAGTCTACCGTGGGCGTGGTAGAGTGACGCGATGCTCGGCGAGATCCTCGACGATCTCTTGACGTCGCCGTCGACCGGGCCGTGCATCACGACGTTCCGTCACTTCCCCTCGCGACCCGCCGTCCTCGTCCCCTTTCCCTCGTCGCTCGATCCGCGGGTCGCCGAGGCGCTGCGGGACCGCGGGATCACCGAGCTCTATTCGCACCAGGCGCGCGCCTGGGATCTGGTGGCGAAGGGCGAGCACGTCGTGGTCGTGACCCCGACCGCTTCCGGCAAGACGCTCTGCTACAACCTGCCGGTGCTGCAGACGCTGCTGGCCCAGCCCGACGCCCGCGTGCTCTACCTCTTCCCCACCAAGGCGCTGGCGCAGGACCAGCTGGCCGAGCTCGAGGAGCTGGCCCGTAGCCTGCCCGAGCTCCGGATGTTCACGTACGACGGCGACACGCCGCAGGACGCCCGGCGCGCCGTGCGCGCGCGCGCCAATCTGGTCTTGACCAACCCCGACATGCTGCATTCGGGAATCTTGCCCCATCACACGAAGTGGGCCATCCTCTTCCAGAATCTGCGGTTCGTCGTCATCGACGAGCTCCACGCCTATCGGGGCGTGTTCGGCAGCCACGTGGCGAACGTCATCCGGCGGCTCAAGCGCCTGTGCCGCCATTACGGATCCACGCCCCAGTTCGTCATGGCCTCGGCTACGATCGCCAATCCGCGCGAGCTGGCCGAGCGGCTCACTGGCGAGGCCGTAGCGGAGGTCTCCGAGAACGGGGCGCCCCGTGGCGACAAGCTCTTCCTCTGCTACAACCCGCCGGTGGTGAACGCGGAGCTCGGCATTCGCGCGCCCTACCTGGGCGAGGCGGCCCGGCTGGCGGTTCGGTTCCTCAGGGAGCGGATTCCGACCATCGTCTTCGCGCAAAGCCGCCTGGCCACCGAGGTCATGCTCGGGGCGATCAAGACCGGCGTGGCCGACCGGACGGGCGATGCCGGCATCGTCCGTGGCTACCGGGGCGGCTACCTGCCCGGCCGACGCCGGGCGGTCGAGCAAGGCCTGCGCGCGGGCGAGGTGCTGGGCGTCGTCTCCACCAACGCCCTGGAGCTGGGGGTGGACATCGGCCATCTCGACGTGGCCGTCCTGGCCGGGTACCCGGGCACCATCGCCTCACTCTGGCAGCAGGCGGGACGCGCCGGCCGCCGGGCTGGCTCTTCGGCGGCGGTCTTCGTGGCGACCAGCGCCCCGCTCGACCAGTTCATGGTCGCCCACCCCGATTACCTGTTCGGCACACCGCCGGAGCATGCCCGGGTCAATGCCGACAACCCGTTCATTCTGGTCAACCACCTCAAGTGCGCGGCCTTCGAGCTGCCCTTCGGCGGCGACGAGCGGTTCGGCGAGCTGGACGTGCGTCGCTACCTCGCCGCCCTGGAGGACGAAGGAGTCCTGCACCAGGCGGGCGGGCGCTGGCACTGGGCATCCGAGACGTACCCGGCCGACCACATCTCGCTCCGCACCGTGACCAGCGACAACTTCGTGGTGATCGACACCACGGCGCGGGACGACAAGCAGACGAAGCGGCGGCAGATCATCGCCGAGGTCGACTGGGGCAGCGCCTTCGCCACCATCCACGCCAAGGCCATCTACCTGGTGGAGAGCGAGCCCTACGAGGTGCAGGAGCTGCACTACCGCGAGGACGAAGAGAAGGTCGCCTACGTCAAGCGGGTCCACGTCGACTACTTCACGGACGCGATCAGCGCCAGGGGCGTGTGGATTCTCCGCCGCCTGGCCGATCGCGAGCACCCCGCCTACGTCGCCGAGCAGGGGGAGGTGCTGGTGGCCGAGAAGGTGGTCGGCTTCAAGAAGATCAAGATGGGGACGCTGGAGAACGTGGGATCCGGCGAGGTGGAGTTGCCCCAGCAGGAGAAGCAGACCACGAGCGCCTGGATCACCCTGCCCGAGGAGACGCTGGCCCGGGTCAGCGCCTCGCGCGAGGAGCTGATCGACGGCTTGCGGGCCGTCACCTACCTGTTGCACCACCTGGCCCCCATCTTCCTGCTCTGCGACATCCGCGACCTCGGCTCGTGGCTGGGCGACACCACGCCGGCCGAGACGGGCGCGGTGGCCACGCGCGAGAGCACCAAGCGGCGGCTCCTGGGCGCCGAGCGCTTCCAGCCCACCATCTACCTCTACGACGCCCACGCCGGTGGCATCGGTTTGGCCGAGCGGGTGTTCGACGTTCTGCCCATGCTCCTGCAGCGAGGGCTCGACATCCTTCAGGCCTGCCCCTGCCGCTGGGGCTGCCCTTCCTGTGTCGGTCCGGTCAACGAGGTGGGGCGCCGGGCCAAGGTGACGGCGGCGGCGCTGCTCGGTGAGCTCACTCGCTGAAGCTTCCGGCCGGGCGGGCCTCGACGAGCTCCGCCGGATCATCCGGCGGATCGAAGCCTCCCGGCCCTTGCGGGCCACGCCCGAGCCCCTCGAGCACGTCGTGGGCGGCGAGCTGGTCGACACTCCGGCCGGACGGCTGGTCACGGTCCGGCGAGAGTTCCCGCTCACGCATCACCACGGGCGGTGGGCCCTGGCTCACGCGCTGGAGGCCTCGCCGGTCGTCCTGCGCCTGATCGGTCGAGCCGAGGAGGCGCCGGCCCAGGCCCGCAACCTGCTATTCCTCGATACGGAGACGACGGGGCTCGCCGGGGGCACCGGGACCTACGCGTTCCTGGTGGGCGTGGGCTATGAGGAGGCGGACCGGTTCATCGTCGTGCAGTTTTTCATGCGCGACTTCGACGAGGAGCCGGCCCTGCTGACCGCCCTGGAACCGCTGCTCCAGCGCGCCAGCGGCATCGTGACGTACAACGGCAGCGGTTTCGACGTGCCGCTGCTGGAAACACGCTTCGTGATGGCCCGGCGACGGTGGCCGGCGACGCTGGGCCACCTGGATCTTCTGCGCCCGTGCCGACGGGTGTGGGCGCCGCGGCTGGCCGACTGCCGGCTCCACACGCTCGAGCGCGAGGTGCTGGGTCTCGTCCGCGAGGACGACGTCCCCGGGGCCCTCATCCCCACCCTTTACTTCGAGTTCCTCAAATCCCGCCGCGCCGCGCCGCTGGCCCGGGTGTTCTCGCACAACCGGGCCGACATCCTGTCGCTGGCCGGACTGCTCGGCTGGTTCACCCGGGCCCTGGCCGATGATCCCGGTCTCGACGCGCGGCCGGAAGAGCTGGCCGGGCTGGGCCGGCTGTGGGAGCGGCAGGACCGGGAGCGGAGCGCCGGATACTATCGCGCCGCGCTGGATGCCGGCCTGGACGGCCCGCAGGCGCGCTGGGTGCGCCTGCGTCTGGCGCTGTGGGAGAAGCGCCTGGCCCGCTGGGATGCGGCCTGCGCGCTCTGGAAGGCGGTGGCCGGCGCCGACCGGTTCGATCCGGAGCCCTGGCAGGAGCTGGCCAAGTACCACGAGCACCGGCGCCGTGACTTTGCGACCGCCCGGCGTGTGGTGCTGGAGGCGCTCGACCAGGCCCGGCGGGCCTGCGCCGCGCCGGCGCTCATCCAGGACCTCATGCACCGGCTGAGCCGCCTGGAGCGGCGGCTCGGCGCCGTGGAGGCCTGAGCCCACCGGGTCAGGTCAGCGGAAAGGTCACCACGTGGAGCACGTGGGCCTCGGGACGCACGCGCTGGCCCGTGGTGAACGCCGCCGCCGAAGGCTGCGAGGAGTGCACGCGGCGGCCCGAGGCCAGCCCCAGGCAGTAGAGCGTCTCCGGCCCGCGGAAGTAGCGCCGCAAGATGACGGCCTGGCCGTCCGGGGCCGGTACGAACGTGATGTCGTCGGGGCGGATCATCACGCTCACCTGCTCCCCCGGCTCCCGATCTTCCACGTTTCGGAACACGCCGACCTCGGTGACGATGCCCTCCGAGGTCACCAGCCCGGGCAGGAAATCGGCGGCGCCGACGAACTCGGCCACGAAGGGCGATGCCGGATGGTGATAGATCGCTTCCGGCGACGCCAGCTGCTCGAGTCGTCCCTGGTCGAGGACGCCCACGACGTCGGCGATCGTGAAGGCCTCCTCCTGGTCGTGGGTGACGAAGACGGCGGTGGCGCCTGTCGCCCGCAGCACCTTTTCCACCTCGTCGCGCATCTGGGCGCGGAGGTCGGCGTCGAGGTTGGAGAAGGGCTCATCGAGCAGGACGAGGGTGGGGGCGGGGGCCAGGGCCCGGGCGACGGCCACTCGCTGCTGCTGGCCGCCGCTGAGCTCGTGGGGGTAGCGTCGCGCGAAGTCGGCCAGGCCGACCAGGTCGAGCACGCTGCGCACGCGCTCACGCCGTCGCTCGCGGGGCAGGGCGTGCAGGCCGAAGCCGACGTTGGCCTCCACCGTGAGGTGGGGGAACAGCGCGTAGTCCTGGAAGACCACTCCCACGCCTCGCCCTTCCGGCGGGACCGCGATCCCCCGCTCCGCGTCCGCCATCAACCGGCCGGCGATGATCACCTGTCCCGCGTCGGGGCTCTCGAACCCGGCGATGAGCCGGAGCGTGGTGGTCTTGCCGCAGCCCGAAGGGCCGAGCAGGGCGAGGATCTGCCCCGGCTCGACGGCGAGCGTCAGGCCGTCAACCGCCGGCGGGCGGTCGGCGCCGAAGCGCTTGGTCAGGCGGGCCAGGGTGAGAAGCGCCACTGAGGCTCATTCTAATCGCAGTGGCCTGCCCGCGGGCTCACGACACCGGGGTGAGGGGTGGCTTGCCCTCCAGCACGGCCAGGCAGTTGCGGACTGCGAGGACGGCCATGGCCAACCGCGTGTCGTGCGAGGCGCTGGCGATGTGCGGAGCCAGCACCACGTTGCGCAGCGGCAAGAGACCGGGGTGGATCTTGGGCTCTTCCTCGAACACGTCGAGGCCGGCCCCGGCGATCCAGCCTTCGGCCAGCGCCCGTGCCAGCGCCGCCTCGTCCACGATGGGGCCACGGGCGGCGTTGACCAGGATGGCCGTCTTCTTCATCCGGCGCAGCGCCGGCTCGTCGATCAGGTGCCGCGTCTCGGGCAGGAACGGGGTGTGGACGGTGACGAAGTCGGACTCCGCCAGCAGCGTGTGCCGGTCGGTGTGGGTGGCGTTCAGCTCGCGCTCGATCGCGGGGTCCGCGCGCAGGGCGTCGTGATAGAGGATGTGCATCCCGAAGCCGCCGGCCCGACGCGCGACGGCGCGCCCGATGCGGCCGAAGCCCAGGACGCCGAGCGTCTTGCCGTACACGTCCAGCCCCCAGAGCAGATCCCACTTCCACGCCTTCCACAGGCCGGAGCGGGCGTACTGGTCGGCCTCGACCACACGCCGGGCGGCGGCCATGAGCAGGGCCCAGGCGAAGTCGGCCGTGGTCTCCGTCAGCACGTCGGGGGTGTTGGTGACGATGACGCCGCGCCGTCGGGCCGCGGCCAGATCGATGTTGTTGTAGCCCACGGCGACGTTCGCGACCACCTTGAGATCCGGACTGGGGGCCAGGACCTCGTCGTCGATGGTCGAGATGATGTGGCAGATGAGGCCGGCCTTGCCCCTGAGGCGCCGGATCAGCTCGTCCTTTGAGAAGGGCTGGTCCTCGGGGTTGTAGTCAACCGTAAAATCGGCCGGGATCAGCCGCCGGGCCTCCTCGGGCAAAACGTTTGATATCAAAATACTTTTCGCCATTGGTCGTCCTCAAATTTTTGACTTGATCCGCTCCCGAGGCGCGGCTATATTAGCACTCGCTTTCGGGGAGTGCTAATAGATATCCGGAGGCCATCGTGGCAACAGCCAAGCGTACAGCCGGGAAGGCAGCCAGTACAGTCCAGCACCAGAACAAGGAGGCGAAGAGGGTTATGAAGATTCGTCCGCTGCATGACCGCATCCTGGTGGAGCGGGTCGAGGAGCAGGAGGTCCGCCGGGGCGGAATCATCATCCCCGACACGGCCAAGGAGAAGCCCCAGGAGGGCAAGGTCGTGGCCGTCGGCAACGGCAAGGTGTCGGAGGACGGCAAGAAGATCCCGCTCGACGTCAAGGCCGGGGACAAGATCCTGTTCGGCAAGTATTCGGGCTCGGAAGTGAAGATCGACGACAAAGAATACCTGATCCTTCGCGAGGAGGACGTCCTCGCCATTTTGGAGTAACCATCCCCAAGGAGGGACGTGACAGATGCCCAAGCAGCTGAAGTTCGACGAGGAGGCCCGGGCGGCTCTGCTCCGGGGTGTCAATATCATGGCCGAGGCTGTGAAGGCGACGTTGGGGCCGAAGGGCCGCAACGTGGTCATCGACAAGAAGTTCGGGAGCCCGACCATCACGAAGGACGGCGTGACCGTCGCCAAGGAGATCGAGCTCAAGGACCCCTACGAGGACATGGGGGCCCAGATGCTCAAGGAAGTCGCGTCGAAGACGTCCGACGTGGCCGGTGACGGGACGACGACGGCGACCGTGCTGGCCCAGGCGATCTTCCGGGAGGGTCTGCGCAACGTGACGGCCGGCGCCAACCCCATGGGGCTCAAGCGCGGGATCGAGCAGGCCGTGGGCGCCGTGACCGAGGAGCTGAAGAAGCTCTCCAAGTCGACGAAGGACAAGAAGGAGATCGCCCAGGTCGCCACCATCGCCGCCAACAACGACAAGACGATCGGCAATCTGATCGCCGAGGCCATGGAGAAGGTCGGCAAGGACGGCGTGATCACCGTCGAGGAATCGAAGTCGGCCGATACCGTGCTCGACGTCGTCGAGGGCATGCAGTTCGACCGCGGCTATCTGTCGCCGTATTTCGTGACCGACGCCGAGCGCATGGAAGTCATCCTGGAGGACGCGCTCGTCCTGATCCACGAAAAGAAGATCAGCGTGATGAAGGACATGCTGCCGCTGCTCGAGCAGGTGGCGCGGGCCGGCCGGCCGCTGCTCATCATCGCGGAGGACGTGGAGGGCGAGGCCCTGGCCACGCTGGTCGTGAACAAGCTGCGGGGCACCCTGCACTGCGCGGCCGTGAAGGCGCCCGGCTTCGGCGATCGCCGGAAGGCCATGCTGGAGGACATCGCCACCCTGACCGGCGGCAAGGCCATCACCGAGGACCTCGGCATCAAGCTGGAGAACATCAAGCTCGACGACCTCGGTAAGGCCAAGAAGGTCGTCGTCGACAAGGACAACACCACGATCGTGGAGGGGGCGGGCAAGCAGTCGGCCATCGAAGGCCGCATCAAGCAGATCCGGGCCCAGATCGAAGAGACCACCAGTGACTACGACCGCGAGAAGCTGCAGGAGCGGCTGGCCAAGCTGGCCGGCGGCGTGGCCGTCATCAAGGTGGGCGCGGCCACCGAGACGGAGATGAAGGAGAAGAAGGCCCGCGTGGAGGACGCGCTGAACGCCACGCGCGCGGCCGTCGAGGAAGGCATCGTGCCGGGCGGCGGGGTGGCGCTGCTCCGGGCCGCCAGGGCCGTCGACACGCTCAAGCTCGATTCCGACGAGAAGGTCGGCGCGGCCATCGTGCGGCGCGCCTGCGAGGAGCCCATCCGGCAGATCGTGGAGAACGCTGGTCTGGAAGGCAGTGTCGTGGTGGAGAAGGTGAAGGCCGAGAGCGTGCCCACCCGGGGCTTCGACGCCGAGAGCATGCAGCACGTGGACATGCTGCAGGCGGGCGTCATCGATCCCACCAAGGTGGAGCGCGTGGCCCTGCAGAACGCAGCGTCGATCGCCTCGCTGCTGCTGACCACCGAGGCCCTCATCACCGACATTCCGGAGGACAAGCCGGCGGCCGCACCCCCGATGCCGCACGGCGACATGTACTAGGCGTGAGGAGGGGAGTCCGTGGTTGAGCCCGCGCGATGCGCGGGCGGCGGCCCGGGCCGGGCAACCGGCCCGGGCCGTATCGTTTTTGGGACCTTGACCTTGCTGCCTGAAGGGATGTTTGATAGCCTAAGGCGCTTTTGAGAGGGGGTGAGAAGTCTGCGGGCGTACGAAATTCTCGTGATCATGGATCCTCGGCCCACCGACGAGGAAGTCGCGGCCATGCTGGTGCAGCTCGGTGAGCAGATCAAGGGGCTGGGGGCCGAGGTCACCAACGTCGAAAACTGGGGTAAGCGCCGCCTCGCCTACGACATCCGGAAGCAGCGGGAGGGCACCTACGGGGTGCTCACGGTCAGCGCGGAGCCGGCGACGATCAAGGAATTCGAGCGGCAGCTGCGCCTCAACGAGAACGTCCTGCGTTTCCTCTCGACTCGCGTGCCCATCCGGAAGCGGGCTCGGTCGGCGAAGCCCACGCAGGAGGTCCTCGAGGAGGTCGGCTGATGGCGAGCCTCAACAAAGTTCTCCTGATCGGCAACCTGACTCGTCCCCCGGAGTTGCGTTACACGCCGAGCGGAACCGCCGTGTCTGACCTCCGCATGGCCGTCAACCGCAACTACACGACGCAGAGCGGCGAGAAGCGCGAGGACGCCTGCTTCGTCACCGTCGTGGTGTGGGGCAAGCAGGCGGAGAGCTGCAGCGAGTACCTCGACAAGGGCAGTCAGATCTTCGTCGAGGGGCGGCTGCAGACACGGGACTGGGAGGGCAAGGATGGTCAGAAGCGCACGGTCACCGAGGTCGTGGCCGAGCGCGTGCAGTTCATGTCCCGGACGAAGGGCGCCCCGGCCGCCGCCGTGCCCGCCGCGGCGCCGGCCTTCGCCGAGGAGCCTGCCGGAAACGACGACGACGTGCCGTTCTGAGCCTTCGGAGAAGGCTGGAGGAGAGACGCGATTCCGACGCCACAAAAGCCCGTCAAGCGCCGCCGTTTCGGCCGGCGCAAGGTCTGCAAGTTCTGCGTCGAGAAAGTGGACCTGGTCGATTACAAGGACGTGCGCCGGCTGAGGAGCTACATCAGCGAGCGGGGCAAGATCATTCCCCGGCGCATCTCGGGTAGCTGCGCCCGGCACCAGCGCCAGCTCACGCACGCGGTCCGGCGGGCCCGCACCGTGGCCCTGCTGCCCTACCTCGCCACCGACTAGGCCGGCCGCACATGAAGGTCATCCTCCTCGACGACGTGGCCAAGCTCGGGCGCCGGGGCGAAGTCCGCGACGTTTCCGACGGCTACGCCCGCAACTTTCTTATTCCCAAGAAGCTGGCCCTCACCGCCACGCCCGGCAACCTCAAGAACCTGACCCAGATCAGGACGCAGCAGGACACGAAGGCCCAGCGCATCAAGGGCGACGCCGAGGCGCTGGGCGCCCGGATCGAGGGGCTCGTCTTCGAGGTGACGCGGCAGGCGTCGGAGGAAGGCAAGCTGTTCGGCTCGGTCACGGCCCAGGACCTCGTCGATTTTCTCGCGGGCCAGGACGTGAAGGTCGAGCGGCGTCGCATCCAGCTCGACGAGCCGATCAAGGCGCTGGGGGAAACCACCGTGCCGGTTCGGCTGCATCCCGAGGTGACCGCGCAGCTTCGTGTGAACGTCGTCCGCGAGTAACGTCCGCGCGCGCCGCAACGTCGGCGCGCCCGAGACCCTGCTGTATCCACCGGTGTCCACTTGCTGCCCCCTGCCTATCCCCATCGTTGTCCACCGGCGCGGCACATTTTGCAGAATTTTGTTGACGACGAGCGGGCGTCCGCTTGAGGATCAGCGCGAATGTTTTTCAGTGAGGCGTGCCGATAAGTCCGCTGGAAGTTCCCTCGCGGATTCCCCCCCATAACCTCGACGCCGAGCGCGCCGTCCTGGGGGCCGTGCTGCTCGAAGGCCGGGAGACGTTGCCGCGGGTCATCGAGCTCCTGCGCCGCACCGACTTCTATACGGAAGCGCATCGGACCATCTACGAGACGATGCTCCGGCTGTTCGACCGCGGGGAGCCGGTCGACCTCATCACGCTGAGCGAAGAGCTGCGGCGGATCGCTGCCCTGGAGGCCGTCGGCGGCCCCGCCGCCCTGGCGCTCCTGGTCGAGCACGCCTCCATCGCCGCCCACCTCGGGTCCTACGCCACCATCGTGCGCGACATGGCCGTGCTGCGTGAGCTCATCCAGACGTCGACGCAGATCATCACCCAGGCCTTCGACGCCAAGGAGGACGTGCAGAGCCTGGTCGATGATGCCGAGCGCCGGATCTTCGGGCTCGCCGAGCGCCGGCTGGAGGGCAGCGCCCTGCCCGTCGGCAGGATCCTCAAGAACACCTTCGAGTACATCGAACGGCTCTACGAGCGGAAGGAGCACGTCACCGGCGTGGCCACGGGCTTCGAGAAGCTCGACCTGGAGACGTCGGGTCTGCAGCCCTCGGACTTCGTGATCATCGCCGGCCGCCCGAGCATGGGCAAGACCGCATTCTGTCTCAACATCGCCCAGCACGTGGGGATCGTGCTCGGCGGCAAGGTCCTGTTCCTCAGCCTGGAGATGTCCGCGCCCCAGCTGGTGCAGCGGATGCTCTGCTCGGAGGCGAAGGTGGACTCCCAGGGTGTGCGCACGGGACGGCTCTCGGCCTCCGACTGGCACCGCCTCACCGCAGCGGCCGGGCGCCTGAGCGAGGCGGCGATCTTTATCGATGACTCGCCAGGGCTGACCGTGCTCGAGGCTCGGGCCAAGGCGCGGCGCATGAAGGCCGAGCACGGCCTGGACCTGCTCGTGATCGATTACCTGCAGCTCATGCGGGGGCGGGCCTCGATGGAGAGCCGGCAGCAGGAGATCTCGGAGATTTCCCGATCGCTCAAGGCGCTGGCCAAGGAGCTCAACGTGCCGGTGGTCGCGCTGTCTCAGCTCTCGCGGGCGGTGGAGTCACGGGCCACCCGGGATTTCCGGCCCCAGCTGAGCGACCTGAGAGAGTGCGTGACCGGGGACACGCTCGTACTCCTGGCCGACGGGCAGCGGCGTCCGATCGGCGAGCTCGTGGGCGCGACGCCCGAGGTCCTGGCGATGCACGGGACCGGGAGCATCGCTCCGGCCAAGAGCGAGCGAATCTGGAAGGTCGGCGTCCGCCCGGTATTCCTGATCAGGCTGGCGAGCGGGCGGATGCTGCGAGCCACCGCACAGCACCGTCTGTTTTCCGGGCAGGGGTGGGTGACCGTCAGCGGGCTGGCAGTGGGCGACCGCCTCGCTGTCGCTCGTCGACTGCCCGAGCCCGCTGCGCGGGATGCGTGGCGCGACCTTCGAGTGGCCCTGATGGGTCAGCTGTTCAGCGGGAACTTCGGGCAACGCTCCCATCAGAAGCGGATTCCTCGGGCCGCGTTCATGCTCTCGAACCGGCAGATCGCCCTGCTGCTTCGCCGCCTGTGGGCCACCCACGGCACCATCGCGGTACGCCGCCACTCGCGGGGCAGCCATGGCGTCTCCTACAGCACCAACAGGCCGGGCGCTTCGACCAACAAACCAGGCTACCGCCCTTCGTTCTTTGTCCCCGTATCGGGGGCGTCGCAGTTGCGGCGATTCCTCGATACCGTCGGCGCCTTTGGCCCCCGTCGCGCTCAGGCGGAGCGTCTCAAGGGCTGGTTAGCGGCTCGGAAGGCCAACACGAATGTCGACACGGTGCCGCTCGGGGACGTCGACCGCGTCAGGGCACTGACGCGCGAGAAAGGCCTCTCTACTGGACGAATGGCAGCGCTTCGCGGCACCGCGTACAGAGGAGGGGTACTGCGGTCGCGCGCGACGGACGACCTCTTCTGGGATCGGATCGTCGCGATTTCGCCTGACGGGGAAGCCGAGGTGTTCGACCTGACGGTCCCCGGTCCGGCCTCCTGGCTCGCGGACGGAATCGTCAGCCATAATAGCGGCGCGCTCGAGCAGGACGCCGACCTCATTCTCTTCCTCTATCGTCCCTCGGTCTACAAGGAGGACCTGCCTCCCGACGAGGCCAACATCACCGAGCTCATCATCGGGAAGCAGCGTAATGGCCCGGTGGGCACGGTGAAGGTCGTCTTCCTGCCCCAGTACGCCCGCTTCGAGAACGTCGCGGATCTGCACCGCCAGCCGCAGCCGTTCTGAGCCGCGACCGGCGTCTCAGCGCAGTAAAAAGGCCAGGAACTTTCACTGTCTGCTTCCCGGGTACCCCACTGGAAGCGTTTAGTTTTCAGCTGGTTGCCTCAAAAAGCCGGGGTGGCTCACACGCTGGAACGGCTCTTGCCAATGGATAGCCTCCGAGCGGTCATGCTCAGGAGGCTATCCATGAGTTGCGGGTGCCGTGTAGACGTTGCGTATCAGTTCCACCAGCTCGCCTGCATGGAGTGCGGCGCCGCCTGTTGCCCGGCGTGTGGCGTCCAGCTCGAATCGGTGACGTACTGCGAGCGATGCGCTCGGTCGTTGCTGGGTTACGCTCCCATCCGCCCCGAAGGGCGGTTCGATCTGCACTGAAGCAGGCCCGGACATTCCTCCGGCGCCGGGGTCCTCGGTGAGGCCCCGGCGCCGGCCCCCGACCCGCGGCCCCGTCAACTCGCCGTCGACGCTCTGATACACTTGATCCCCGCGTGATTCGCGAATGAACATCACCCTGAATCCCGACGGCCCCCTCGACGTGCGCGCCACGCTGGCCCGCTATCGGATCTGGGGGGAGGACCCGGCCAATCGCGTCGCCGGGGAGGAGTTCCGTCGTGTGTTGCGACGCGATGGCCAGCTGGTCCCCTATACGGTTCGCAGCCGGGGCACCGTGGACCAGCCCCGGCTCGAGATCGAGGCGCCGGAGCCCGACCTGGACGACGTCGCCGCGGCCATCGTCCGCGAGGTCCGCACGGTCTTCGGTCTGGACTTCGATCTGCCCGGGTTCTATCGGATGGCCAAGGCGGATCCCGTGCTGTCCGGGCTCATCGAGCCGCTCTACGGACTACGCCCGACGCTCGCCCCCTCCGGGCTGGAGATGCTCGTCGGCTCCATCTGCGCGCAGCAAGTCAACCTGACGTTCGCCTTCGCGCTCCGCGCCCGTCTCGTGCGTCGGTACGGCGAGCGCGTGACGATCGGCGACGACGCAGTGTGGGCGTTCCCGGAGCCGGGAGTGCTGGCCCGGGCGCGCGTGTCCGCGCTGAGGACCATGCAGTTCTCGCAGACGAAGGCTCTGGCCATCCGCGGCGTGGCGGACGCCATCGCGTCGGGGGCCCTGGACCTCGAGGCGCTGGGCCGGGCCGCCGACGGCGAGATCATCGCCCGCCTCACCGCGCTGCACGGTGTGGGCCGCTGGACGGTGGACTGGTACCTGGCCCGTTGCCTGGGGCGGGGCAGCGCGTGCGCCGCCGGCGATCTCGGGGTGCGCAAGGCGGTCGCGCGCTACTACGGGCGTGGCCGCATGGCGAGCGAAGGCGCTATTCGCCGCCGGGTCCGGGCCTGGGGGGCGTACCAGAACCTCGCCATCCACTACTTGCTGGCCGGCCTGCGGATGGAGCGCGCCTCGACAGGTGGCGGGTCGTGAACCGCCGGGTGCTCCTGCCCCTCGTCGGGCAACCCGATCCCAACACGCCGAAGGACGTTCACCTGGTGGGGCGCTACGCCGTCGGCGTTACGTGGGCGGACGACCACGGATCCATCTATCCGTTCGAGGGACTGCGCCGTAGCTGCCCGTGCGGCGCCTGTGCCGCGGGGGCGCCGCTGACGACGGCGATGGCCTGGCCGACGGAGATCACCCGCACCGAACGTGGTCTCCGGGTCCTCTGGAGCGATGCTCACGAGAGCCTGTACCCGTATCCAGAGCTCCGGGCGGGCTGCCGGTGCGCGACCTGCACGGGCGGACACTGATGGAGGAGGCTCGCCGCCGACGGGCGCTGGCCGGCATCGTCCTCTCGATCTTCCTGGCGGCTCTGGAGTCGACGGTGGTGGCCACGGCGATGCCCAAGGTCGTGGAGCATCTGGGGGGCATCCATATCTACTCGTGGGTGTTCTCGGGCTTCCTGCTCACGTCGACGGTGGCCATGCCCCTGTGGGGGCGGCTGTCGGATCTGTTCGGACGCCGCTCCACCTACCTGGCCGGCCTCATGATCTTCCTGCTCGGCTCCGCATTGTCGGGAGCGTCCCGCACCATGGGCGAGCTCATTGCGTTCCGGGCCCTCCAGGGCCTGGGCGCCGGCTCGCTGCTGACGATCGGCATGACGATCGTCGCCGACCTCTTCGGCCTCGAGCGCCGGGCCCGGCTGCAGGGCTATCTCTCGGGGGTGTGGGGCGTCGCCTCGCTGCTGGGACCGCTGGTCGGCGGACTGCTGGCCGATCATGCGTCGTGGCGCTGGGTCTTCTACGTCAACCTGCCATTCGGAGTCGTGGCGATGGCGCTGCTCGGGACCGCCCTCGGTGGACAGACGGCGGTACGCCGGCGCCCGACGATCGATTACGCGGGCGTGGCCCTCTTCACGTTGGGGGTGTCGGCGTTGCTGCTGGGCCTGGTGGAGGTCGGTCGGACGGTCACGTGGGCTCGTCCCGGGGTCGTCGGCTTCCTGGTCACGGGCGTGGTGGCGCTCGCCGTGTTCGTCCACGTCGAGCGGCGGGCTCGGGATCCCATCGTCCCGCTGCGCCTCTTCGAGAACCGGGTGGTGATCGCGGCCACGATCACGGGGTTCCTGGCCGGGATGGCCATGTTCGGGGCGATCTCGTTCGTGCCGCTGTTCTTGCAGGGAGTCGTCGGCACTTCGGCGACGCAGGCCGGCTTCGTGTTGACGCCCTTCGTGCTCGGGTGGGTGGCGATGTCGGTCATCAGCGCCCGACTGGTGCTGAGGGTCGGTTACCGGGTCGTGGTGATGACCGGCATGACGTTGCTGGTGGCGGCCTTCGCGTTGCTGGCTCGGTGGGACGCCAGCCTCACCGCGGGGGCCGCCATGCGGAGCATGCTGCTGGGCGGGCTGGGAATGGGAATGAACATGGTTCCCATGCTGATCGCCGTCCAGAGCGCCGTGCCCAGGTCGGAGCTGGGGATCGCGACGTCGATGACGCAGTTCTTTCGCGCCGTCGGCGGCGCCCTCGGCCTCAGCCTGATGGGTGCCGTCATGGCCCGACGGCTGGCCGCGGGCCTGGCGCTGGAGGGCGCGCTCCACGGAGTGTTCGTGGTGGGACTCGTGGTGTGCGCGGCGGCCTTGGCCTCGGCGTTCCTGGTGCCGCCCGGGCGCGCCCGGGACCTGGCCCGGGCCGACGTGCGGAGCGAGCCGACCCGTGCGGGAGGATGACGATGGCCAACGACGTGCCCTTGCTCGAGCGCCTCGCCCAGATGCCGGCAGTCCCCGCCACCGCGGCGGCGGCGCTGGTGGCCGAGCTGCCCAAGGCCCAGACCGACCCCGTGATCGGTCCGCTGTTCGGGATCGACGAGGACGGCGATCCTGCCGTCAGCGCCTTCGTGCCGGCGGTGCTCCAGCAATTCCAGGAACGCCAGGATCTCACGTGCTATGAAGCGCTGCTGGAAGGGCTGACCGGCATCTGGAATGCGGCCGTGCGGGCCGCCGTGGTGACCCGGCTGCGCGAGGCCGGCCTGCCCCCCGACGACCTCTTGCTCCGGCTGCAGAAGCTGTCGCCCACACTGGGGTTCGCCAAGGAGCGCGCGGAATGGGCGCGGCACTGGCTCAGCGATCCGTTCACCCAGGACGCCTTGCTGGTCCAGCAGTGCGTGGTGCGCCTTCTGCTGGCCCTGCGCTGCATGGCCGAAGCCCGGGCCGTCGAGCTGACCGCGCGTAGCGACTGAGAGGAGGGGCCCGATGCACGTGCACGAGCGCAACAAGGAGAAGAAGCGCCTGAACGGCCTCATTCTCCGCTCGCCGATGAAGGTGTACACGGCCTTCCGCGAGATCGGGGAGAAGGTCTTCGCCGACGGCGCCCTGTCCAAGAAGCACAAGGAGCTGACGGCTCTGGCGGTGGCGGTGTCGCAGAACTGCTTCGACTGAATCGATCATCGAGTCGAGGAGGTCCTCGACCAGGGCGCGAGCGAGGCGGAGATCGCCGAGACGCTCGATATCGGGTTGCTCATGGGCGGCACGCTGTCGGTGAAATCGGTCCGCCATGCCGTGGCCGTGCTGGAGCAGTTTCGGGAGGCCCGCCGGGGCTAGGGCAGAGGCATGCTCGTCCAGCTCGAGGGCATCAGCAAAGGCTACGGCGGTCAGCTCCTGTTCCGCGGGCTCGACTGGCGGCTGACGGCCGGGGAGCGCATCGGGCTCGTGGGCCCCAACGGTGCCGGCAAGACCACGCTCTGCCGCATTCTGGCCGGCCTGGAGGACCCGGACGCGGGCCGGGTCAGTCGTGCGCGCGACGCCACGGTCGGTTACTTGCCCCAGGAGGTCGGGGGCACGACGGGCGGCTCGGTCCTGGGCGTGGCCCTCAGCGGCTTCGAGGAGGTCTGGCAGCTCGAGCGGGACATGGAGGCGGTGGCCGCGGCGCTGGCCGCCGCCCCTGGCGAGGCGCTCACCGCCCGTTACGGCGAGCTGCAGCATCGCTTCGAGGCCCTGGGAGGGTACCGGCTGGAGAGCCAGGCGCGCGCGATTCTCTCGGGGCTCGGGTTCGCGTCCGCCGAAGTCACCCGATCGCTCGCGGAGTTCTCGGGAGGCTGGCGCATGCGGGCCGCGTTGGCGCGCTTGCTCCTGATGCGGCCGGCGTTGCTGCTGCTCGACGAGCCGACCAACCACCTGGATCTCGAATCCCTGGCCTGGCTCGAAGGCTTTCTGGCCTCGTACCCCGGCACCGTGGTGGTCGTGTCTCACGACCGCTACTTCCTCAACCGGATGGTGTCCTCGATCGCCGAGCTCGGGCCGGACGGGCTCGCCCTGTACACGGGAACCTACGACGACTACCTGGTCGAGCGCCGGGCCCGGCACGAGTTGCTGGAGGCCCGCGCGCGCAACCAGGCCAAGCGCGTGGCCGAGATCGAGCGTTTCATCGAACGCTTCCGGTACCAGGCGACGAAGGCCCGCCAGGTGCAGAGCCGGATCAAGATGCTGGCGCGCATGGAGCGGGTCGCCGTCGCCGCCGAAGGGCGCCGGATCCATTTCTCGTTTCCCGAGCCGCCGCGAACCGGCCGCCGGGTCGCGCGTTTGGCCGGTGTGCACAAGGCCTACGGTGACCACGTGGTCTATGCGGGCGTGGACTTCGAGGTCGAGCGCGGCGAGCGCGTGGCGCTGGTCGGCGTCAACGGCGCCGGCAAGTCGACGCTGCTGCGCATGCTGGCTGGCGTGCTGCCGTTCGAGCACGGCGAGCGGACGCTGGGCGCCCAGGTCACCGTGCATTACTACGCCCAGCACCAGCTCGACGCGCTCGATCCCGCCCGCTCGGTGCTGGAGGAGCTGACGGCGGTGGCGCCGGAGGTCGGCCATACCAGGTTGCGTACCATCCTGGGCGCCTTCCTCTTCTCCGGCGACGACGTGGACAAGCGGGTCAGCGTGCTGTCGGGGGGCGAGAAGGCCCGTCTGGCCCTGGCCAGGATGCTGGCCCGTCCGGCCGCGCTCCTGTGCCTGGACGAACCCACGAACCACCTGGACCTGGCCTCCCGCGAGGTGCTGGAGGAGGCGCTGGCCTCGTTCGCCGGTACCATCGTCTTCATCTCGCACGACCGGTACTTCATCAACCGCGTCGCGACCAGAGTGGTGGAGGTCGCGGACGGTCGCCTGAGCACCCATCTCGGCGACTACGACTCGTACCTCGCCGCCAAGAGCGCCGTGGTTGGAGGGGAGGAATCCGGCGCCCCGCCCGCCCGGACGGCGGTGGCCCCGGGCGGGGACCGGGGCCGGCGGCGGGAGCGGCCCCGCGCCGGCCGCGCGGTACGAGAGCTCCGACGTCGGCTCGAACAGGTCGAGGCGCAGATCAACGCGCTGGAGGAACGGTTGCGCGGCCTGGGCGAAGCGCTGGCCGACCCGGGGCTCTACGGAGACGGCGAGCGCGTCCGCGCCATCGCTCAGGAGCGCAAGAGCGCCGAAGAGCAGGTGGCCTGGCTCCTCCGCGAGTGGGAGGAGCTCTCCGAGGCCGTGGCCGGCCATGAGTGAGTTCTACGCGCCCGTCGACCCCGCGCTGCTCCGGCGGGAGCGCGCGCGAGCGCGCGAGCTCCGGCAGAGCCAGTGGTGGAAGCGGCGCATCGCCGCCGGCCTCTGCTATTACTGCCGACGTCAGGTCGGTCGCGGCGCGCTCACGATGGATCACCTGGTGCCGCTGGGCCGCGGCGGCCGCAGCGTGCGCGGCAACGTCGTCCCGGCCTGCAAGGACTGCAACACCCGGAAGCAGTCGCTCCTGCCCGTCGAATGGCAGGACTACCTCGCCGCGCTGGCCCGATCCACCCAGGACTGAGCCCTCCCGGGCGCCGGGCTGTATCGAACTTCGCGCATTGACGGGCCTCCGCGAGCCGGATGGAATGAGCACGCTCGCGAGCGTGCGCCGTTCACACCAAAGACGCGGAGGACCGATCAATGCACCTTCAGCTTCGTTCCACGTTGTTGATCGCGCTCATCACGTCGTTCCTGTCCACGGCGGGGCCCTGCCTGGCCGGACCCCCGGCGCCGGCGGCGGCGAAGGCGCCCGGCAAAGCTCAGACGGAGCCGGCCCGGGTCAACATCAACACCGCCGGCGTCCACGAGCTCATGACGCTGTCCGGCGTCGGCCGCGCCATCGCCGAGAGAATCGTGCAGCACCGGCAGACCCAGGGCCGATTCCAGGCGCCGGAGGATCTGCGCAAGGTTCGCGGTGTCGGAGGCGGACTGTTCGAGCGTAACCGCGATCGCATCGTCGTAAAGTGAGCGCCGAGGGCGTTTCTTCTTGGGGGCGCTTGTGCCCTGGAGTACGATGTGGGCAAGTCAGCCGGAGCGGCCAACAGCGCTCCTTCGAGCGTCCCCGCCGACAATTCCGCCGGCGGCTGACGTGGCTGGGCCCCGGGCCGGGAGTCGGCATCCGGTTCGGGGTCGGTGGGACTGGGCCCGCGTGGCGCCCTTGCCGAGATAGGAGGTGATCCAGCCGATGTGTACCCCTGCGGTGATCTGTGAGGTGGATGCCTCCTAGGCAAGTTCCACGCTAGCTCGAGGTGGATCGCCTGGGAGATCCAGGCACCACCGGCCCCGACGATCCCGTCTCACCAACGGGGCGACGCTCCGTCCGAACCGGCGTCGCAAGCATCGTCGGGGCTTTGTTTTAGAGCTTGCGGACGTTCGCGGCCTGCAGCCCCTTGGGACCCCGGGTCACCTCGAACTCGACCTTGTCGCCTTCGGCCAGGCTCTTGAACCCCTGCCCCTGGATGGCGCTGTAGTGGACGAACACGTCCTCACCGCCGTCGACCTGGATGAAGCCGTATCCCTTCGCGTCGTTGAACCACTTCACCGTGCCTTGAGCCATGCTGTCGTTCCTTTCGACGGGGTGTCGGACAAGAAAAAACGTCGCAGGACCAGGTCCTCGCGACGTCACTCCTTTTCAGACCCGATCGGCCGGGACGCCACCCGGGTCCGGCTCGAGCCGGACCCGGGTGGTCTGTGGGGCGGGAGCCCTAGACTTTCCGGACGTTGCTGGCCTGAAGACCCTTCGGGCCGCGCGTCACCTCGAACTCGACGACGTCCCCCTCCGCCAGGCTCTTGAAGCCCTGCGACTGGATGGCGCTGTAGTGAACGAAGACGTCCTCGCCGCCCTCCTGCGTGATGAACCCGTAGCCCTTCGCATCGTTGAACCACTTCACTCGACCTTGTGCCATACCGCTGATTCTCCTTGGGGTCTTCAGCCCCGTGTGCTCCCGCCATACCGGCGGGGTTTGCCCCTTGCGGGGCAAAAGAAAACGCCGTGCGATGCGGGTCTCGCACGGCGTGGCTTGTTCACTATCGCTACCGACGCATCCGTTTTGAACCAGAAAAACGGCGCCAGTCTTACACGGAGCCTTCGGGAACGTCAACCTGATTCTACGGTCCGGGTGACGGGACGGGAGCCGTTCCGGGTCCCGAGCCAGCCTGGCACAGCCACCGAGAAGCGTCCTGCGGTCCCACCCGCCACGATCACGTGAATCTCCTCGATTGACGCGAACTTCGGGATCAGCTCGTCCGGCGGCGGGGCCGGGTGGCGGTAGCGCAGGTTGGTGCCTTCGCCATGGTCGGCGTCGGGTAAGAGCTCTCCGTAGGGCCGGCGGACGCGCTCGTAGAGGTGCTGCCGCAGATCGGCCTTCGTCCAGCCGTCCGCGGCGAAGGTGAGGGCGTGCTCGGGGCCCACCACGAGCAGGGTGTGGGAGTAGAGCGGGAAGTGCTTGCTGTTCCAGAGGCCTACCATCGACCAGCCCAACGACCCCGCCAGCGCCCGCGCCGTGCGGCTGGCGTGGTCCGAAATCCCGTGCGGCGCCTCGCCGGCGAAGAGCGTGACCGCGCTTGCCCCGGAGGCGATCCCCCGTTCCACGTGATAGGCCGGCCAGGGGCTCGCCTCCTCGTGCTCGCCGATGCAGTAGGTATAGCGGCCGGGATGGCCGAACGTGGACATCGAGGTCTGCCCGGGCCTGGCGCCGCCGATGTTGATCATCAGCAGCCGCAACGCCCGCCCGATGGTGGCATTGGCCCGATAGCCGGGACCGAATACGCCGAACGAGCAGTTCAGCCCGATCCGTTGACGGACCGGGCCGTTCACGATGATGAGCGGAGCCGAAAAGTGCGTCGAGCACGCCAGCCCGTGGAGGTTGAAGCTCGGATCGCAGGCCGCCTCGGCGGCGGCGATCACCACCGGCAGATACTCGGGCCGGCAGCCCGCCATGACGGCGTTGACGGCGACTTTTTCGACGGTGAGCCGGCCGTAGTTGGGAGGCATCTCGCCCAGCAGTTCGCCCGCCGGCCGCCGCGTCGACGCCAGCATCTGGTCGACGCGTCGACGCGTCGGCGGCACCACCGGTAAGCCGTCCGTGACACCACGCTCGAACCACTCCTCGAAGTCGTCGCTGCTCATGAGCGGGCGACGGAATGCTATACCGGCGCGATGTTGCCCGCTACCGCCGGGGACGGCCCGCGTGGTGTGCTCAAATTCTGCCCGCTCGCGGTCTCGGCTCGGGGCCAGTTCCACTCGTGACAGTCGGCGTCACAGATGGTGCCATCCGGGCGGAGTTCCCGTGGGTGGCCGGAGACGGCTTCGCTCCCCCCTCGCCGGGAGCCTGGTGAGGCCGCGGCTGGGTCGGGAACTGGGCTCGGGCCGGGACAGCCAACCCCGTGAAAAGCTTTTCCTTTTGCCACCCTCCGGACGGGCCGGCACGGACCGGCTCTAAACCCCTGTCAAACCAGGGTTTTTCTTTAGCCTTGGCATAGACTGTGCTACTGTAAGCCCGCTCCCGCGGGGGGAAGCGGGCGTGCTTTTTATTAACAGTTGCAGTCAGCCTGACGGGGTTTATCGATGTTCTACAGCCTGCTCGCCGGGATGTTTTCCAACGACCTTGCGATTGACCTCGGCACGGCTAACACGCTCGTCTATGTCCGTGGGGAGGGTATTGTCCTCAACGAACCCTCGATCGTGGCCATCCACCAGGCCGACCACTCGGTGCTGGCCGTCGGCCACGAAGCCAAGGCGATGCTGGGCCGCACGCCCGGCAACATCGTGGCCATCCGGCCGCTGAAGGACGGCGTCATCGCCGACTTCGACGTGACGGAGAAGATGCTGCATTATTTCATCAACAAGGTGCACCGGCGCCGGACGCTCGTGCGGCCTCGCATCGTCGTCGGCGTCCCGTCCGGCATCACGCAGGTGGAGAAGCGGGCGGTGCGCGACTCGGCGATGCAAGCCGGGGCCCGGGAAGTGTATCTCATCGAGGAGCCGATGGCCGCCGCGATCGGTGCCGGGCTGCCGATCCAGGAGCCGGGTGGCAACATGATCGTGGACATCGGCGGGGGGACTACCGAGGTCGCCGTCATCTCGCTGAGTGGCATCGTGTATTCCAAGTCGGTTCGGATCGCCGGCGACGAGATGGACGAGGCCATCGTGCAGTACATCAAGAAGCACTACAACCTGCTGGTCGGCGAGCGCCGGGCCGAGGAGATCAAGATCAACCTGGGTTCGGCCTACCCGATGGGCGGCGAGCGCCGGACGATGGAGGTCAAGGGGCGCGATCTCATCGACGGCATTCCCAAGACCATCATGATCACCGACGAGGAGATCCGCGAAGCGCTGCGCGAGCCCGTCATGACGATCGTGGAAACGGTGCGGACGTGCCTGGAGCGCACGCCGCCGGAGCTGGCCGCCGACATCGTCGACAAGGGCATCGTCGTCACCGGCGGCGGTGCGCTGCTGCGAGGGCTCGATCACCTGCTCCGCCAGGAAACCAACCTGCCCGTGACCGCCGCCGATGATCCGCTGTCATGCGTGGCGCTCGGCGTAGGGAGGGTGCTCGACGAGCTCGAGCTCCTTAAGAAGGTCGCGATCCCCGCGTAGGGCGCGCGCCGGGCGGGAGGTGCTGGCGTGAGGATCCGGATGCTGGCGCTGCTCGGCCTGGTCATCGCCGTCTGCCTGGTGCTGCTCACCGTGCAGACGCGCGGCTACGCCGGCCCGGCCGCCGACCTCATCGCCCTGGTCATGACGCCGGTCCAGAAGACGCTGACGGCCGTCCACCGCGTGTCCTTCGGCGTCTGGACCACCTACCGCGACTGGAGGAACGTCCACACCGACAACATGCGCCTGCGCGAGGAGAACCGGCGCCTGCGCGTGGAGGCGCTGGTCGTGACGGAGACGCTGCAGGAGAACATGCGGCTGCGTCGCCTGCTCGACCTGCGGGCCCGGCTCCCCATGGATGCGCTGCCCGGTGAGATCATCGCACGCGAGTGGGGCGGCTGGGTCCGCGCGCTCACCATCAATCGGGGCCGGGCCGACGAGATCCGCAAGCACACGGCCGTGATCTCGCCCGACGGGCTGGTCGGCCGCATCGTGGAAGTGCGCCCGGGGACGTCCGTGGTGCAGGTTCTCTCCGATCCCGCGTCCACGGTGGGAGCCCACGTGCTGCGCACCCGCACGCCCGGTATCGTCGAGGGCGAGCCGCGCGGCACCGTCCGCTTCAAGTACATGGCGCGCGACGGCGCCCTCGCCGTGGGGGACCTCGTGGTCACCGCCGGGCAAGGCGGTCTCTTTCCCCGCGGGGTGCCGATCGGGCGGGTCCAGAATCTCGACCAGAAGGCGTCGGCGCTCTTCCATCACGCGATTCTGGAGCCCGTCGTGGACCTGGCCCGCATCAACGAAGTGCTTCTGGTGACCGGCAACTCGGCCTCCGACATCACCTCGCTCTTCGCGGCGCCGAGCGGAGGCTAGCGTGCGCGGGTGGCTGGCCTTGTCGATCTTCGGTGGCGGCGTCGCGCAGGCGACGATCGCGCCGGCCCTGCAGGTGGGGGATGTCATCCCCGACATTCCGCTGATCGTGGTCGTGCTGCTGGCCCTGCGGCGTGGCCCCGAGTTCGGCTGCCTGGGCGGATTCGCGGCCGGGCTGCTCCAGGACGCCGTGGGCGGCGGTCTGCTCGGCGTGCAGGCCTGCACGAAGGCCCTGGTGGGCTTCGCCATCGGCGCCCTCGGGGGGCGGTTGTGGGTGACCCAGCCCCTGGTCCAGGTGCCGGGTCTGGTTCTGCTCAGCGTCGCCGAGGGCCTCGCCAGGTTCTTGCTCCTCAAGCTCTTCCACTTTCCGGCCCCGTTCGGGCAGCTCATGACCTACGTGGTGTTGCCGCAGGCGCTGTACAACGGCTTCCTGGGCGCCGTCTTCGTCTTCGGCCTGGCCTGGGCCGAGGCCAGGCGAGGTGACGCGTGAGACGTCGACCCGGCCCCTACTCGCGCGGCGGGACGCTGGCCGATGGCGCGGACGTCGGCAAGCGACGGGTGGTGGCCCTGGCCTCGGTGACGCTGATCGCCTTCTGCGTGATCATCGGTCAGCTCTGGTATTTACAGGTATTGGAGGGCGGTCGCTTTCTGGATGCCTCCGACAAGAACCGGATCCGTGTCCGGCCGATCGCCGCCCCGCGGGGCATCCTGTACGACCGGCACGGAGTTCCCCTCGTCGACAATCGACCGGCGTTCACACTGTCGCTCATTCCTCACGAACTGCCCCGGGACCACCAGGAGCGGGACGCCGTCCTGGGCCGGGTCGGGGCCCTGCTACGCATCCCCTTCGCCGAGCTCGCCGAATCGGTCGCGCGGGTGCCGGCCGATTCCTTCCTGCCCGTGCGTGTGCGCCGCGGCCTCACGCTGGAGGACATGGCCAAGGTCGAGGAGTGGAAGCTGGAGCTGCCCGGCGTCATCGTCGAGGTCGAGCCCCAGCGAGCCTACATGTCCAGCCGCTTCGCCGCCCACCTGCTGGGGTACGTGCGCGAAGCCAACGACGAGCAGCTCCGTCAAGGTCGCTACCGTCGCGGTGACATGGTCGGTCAGAGCGGCCTGGAGCGGCTCCTGGACGAGCATCTGCGAGGCCGCGACGGGGGCGAGCGCATCGAGGTCGATGTCATGGGGCGCCCGGTTCGCCTCATCCAGCAGACCGACCCGGTGCCGGGAGCCCAGGTCGTCACGACCATCGACCGCCGGATCCAGGAGGCCGCCGAGACGGCGATGGAAGATCGGGCCGGCGCGGTGGTCGTGATGGACCCGCGCACCGGGGACGTGCTGGCGATGGTGTCCACGCCGGCGTTCGAGATCGACCGTTTCACCGGCACCATCGATCGGGCGGCCTGGCTGCGGGTCGTCAAGGATCCCGAGCACCCGCTGCTGAATCGGGTGCTGCAGAGCCAGTACGCGCCCGGGTCCATCTTCAAGATCGTGGTGGCGGCGGCCGGGCTGCAGGAGCGCGTGCTTACCCCGGTGGACCGCGGGTACTGCAACGGCGTGTTCCAGCTGGGCCGGGGCACCTTCCGGGACTGGAAGCAGGGCGGGCACGGCTTCGTCAACCTCAAGCGGGCCCTGGCCGAATCCTGCAACATCTTCTTCTACGAGGCGGGCCTCAAGATCGGAGGGCCCACCATCGTGAAGTATGCGCGGGCCTTCGGCCTGGGCCAGTCCACCGGCGTGGATCTGGGCGGCGAGCGGTTCGGTGTGCTGCCCAAGCCCAAGACCAGGCGCGGCCGGGAGATCTGGCAGCCGGGCGACGTCGTCAACATCTCCATCGGGCAGGGCCAGCTGGCGGTCACTCCGCTGCAGGTGGCCAGGTTCATGGCGGCGGTGGCCAACGGCGGCGTCCTGTGGAAGCCGCGCCTGGTGCAGCGTATCGAGCGGCCCGACCGGGGTGTCCTCTGGGCGGACAACGGCCAGGTGATGGGGCACGTGGAGTTGTCGCCGCTGATCTGGGCCTTCCTCCGCCAGAGCCTGCTGGCGGTCGTCCAGGACGGCACCGGCGTGCCCGCGCGCATCCCCGGCCTGGAGATCGCCGGCAAGACGGGCACTTCACAGATGATGGCCCACTCCCGGTCGGACCGGGGCCAGGACCACGCGTGGTTCGCCGCGTTCGCGCCGGCGGGCAACCCCGAGGTCGTGGTCGTGGTGCTCGTCGAGCGCGGCGGCCGGGGGAGCCAGGTGGCGGCGCCGATCGCCCGCAAGATCCTCAACGCCATCTTCTTCGAGAAGGTGGCCGCGCTGGAGCTCGCGGGGTGAGCAACCCCGGCTTCGGGAGCGCCTATTCGGTCACGGTGGGGATCGATCGCCGCCTGCTCCAGAACGTCGACTGGCTCCTGCTCGCCGCTGCCGCCGGGCTCCTGGCCATGAGCGCGACCACGCTCACCAGCCTCAACATCGGGCGGACGAGCGGCGGGGTCGCCTTCCGCCAGCTGCTCTGGATCGGGATCGGGACCATGGCGATGCTCGTCGTGGCCAGCATCGACTATCGCAGGCTGGTGCGCATGGCGCCCCTGCTCTACGTCGCGGGCATCGGGGGGCTCGTCACCGTTCTGGTGGTGGGCCGTACCGTCTCGGGGGCGCGCCGGTGGATCTCGCTCGGCACGTTTTCCGTGCAGCCCTCGGAGTTCTTCAAGATCTGCTTTCTCATCACGCTGGTGTGGTTTCTCACGTCGCGCTGGGCGCAGCCGGTGAGTCCGGCCGTCCTGGTGGCGGCGGCGCCGATCGTCGCCGTGCCGTTCCTCATCATCGTCCGGCAGCCGGACCTGGGCACGGCGCTCATGCTCTATCCCCTGCTGATGGCCCTCTTGATCGCCGCGGGGACGCGGCTCCGGCTCCTGGGCGGGTTCGTGCTGGCCTGCCTGGCGACCCTGCCGGTGGCCTGGTTCGCGCTACGGGACTATCAGCGGGAACGAATCATGGTGTACCTGGATCCGTTCCGTGATCCGCTGGGGAGCGCGTACAACGTGATCCAGGCCAAGATTGCCATCGGGTCGGGTCAGCTCCTGGGCAAGGGAATCGCCGGCGCCACACAGAGCCGGCTGGCCTTCTTGCCGGAGCGCCACACGGACTTCATTTTCGCCGTATTCGCCGAGATGTGGGGGTTCGTCGGTTGTCTGGTGCTGCTGGCCTGCTACGGATTGCTCCTGCTGCGCGGCTTCGAGATCGCCGCCGCCGCGCGAGAACCGGTGGGAAGGCTCGTGGCCCTGGGCGCCACGTCGCTGCTGGGGATCCAGATGCTCATCAACGTGGGGATGGTGACGGGCCTGCTGCCCGTCGTCGGCATCCCCTTGCCGTTCATGAGCTACGGGGGATCTTCCATGCTCGTTTCCATGACGACCCTTGGCCTGTTGCTCTCGGTCCGGATGCGGCAGTTCCAATGAGGCATGACGAGCTCTCCTGCTCCGCGGGAGGCCGGCGTGCCGGCGAGGTGCTGCCGTGGGCAAACGGATTCTCGTCAATGCCGGGATCACCGAAACGCGCGTGGCCGTGCAGGAAGGCAATCTCCTCACCGAGATCTATCTGGAGCGCCACGCCCGCCGCTCGATCGTCGGGAGCGTTTATAAGGGTGTCGTAACGAACGTCCTGCCCGGCATGCAGGCCGCGTTCGTCGATATCGGTCTCACCAAGGACGCCTTCCTCTACGCCGGCGACTACGCGGCGCCGGGGGTCGAGGACGGTCGCGACCTGGAGCTGGAGGAGGAGACCGACACCGCCGAGGCCGAGGTGGCCGACGGCGACGTGGCCGACGAAGCCTCCCGCCGGGCCCCCCGCACCCCCATCGAGGAGAGCCTACGCAAGGGCCAGGAGGTGCTGGTCCAGGTCTCCAAGGAGTCGCTGGGGAGCAAGGGCGCGCGCATCACCTCCTTCATCTCGTTGCCCGGACGCTACCTGGTCTACATGCCGCTGGCCCATCACATCGGGGTGTCCCGCCGGATCCGTGACGACCAGGAGCGGGACCGGCTGCGGGCCATCGTGCGGAGCCTGAATCCTCCGCCGGGTGGATTCATCGTGCGCACCAATGCCGAGGGCAAGGGGGAAGCCGAGCTCGCCGCCGATGTCGAGTTCCTGGCCCGTCTGTGGTCGCAGATCCAGAGCCGCGCCCAGCAGGCCACGGCCCCGGCGGCCCTGCACGAGGAGATGGACCTGACCTTTCGCGTCGTGCGTGATCTGCTGTCCCCCGAGGTCGACGAGTTCATCGTCGACAGCCGGGAGGTCTACGCGAAGTGCCTGGACTACGTGCGCTCGCTGGTCCCCGGGCTGGCCGGGCGCGTCATCCTGCACGAGGGGCGCACGCCGCTGTTCGAGGCGCACGGGGTGGAGAAGGACATCGAGCGGGCGCTGCGCCGGCGGGTCTGGCTCAAGTCCGGCGGCTACATCGTCATCGACCACACCGAGGCGCTGGTGTCCATCGACGTCAATACCGGCAAGTACGTGGGCAAGCGCGATTTCGAGCAGACCGTGTTGAAGATCAACCTCGAGTCGGTGGCCGAGATCGTGCGGCAGATCCGGTTGCGCGACCTGGGCGGCATCATCATCATCGACTTCATCGACATGGAGGTGCCCGAGCACCGCGAGCAGGTGTACCGAGCGCTGAAGCGGGCGCTGGCCGAGGACAAGGCTCGGACCAACGTGCTGGAGATCTCCGCGCTCGGCCTCGTCGAGATGACCCGTAAGCGGGTGCGTCAGGACCTCCGGTCGCTGCTCACCATGCCGTGCCCGACGTGCCGGGGCAGCGCGGTCATCCGGTCGGACGCCACGCTGGCCGCCGAGATCTTCCGGGCGGTGCAGGCCAAGGCGGCCGAGTCCACCGGCCGCGAGATCGTGGTCCGGGTCCACCCCGACATGGCCGCCTATTTCGAGGGCGACGGGCGGGACGGGTTGGCCCGACTCTCGGCCGCGCTCGACCTCAAGGTCGGCGTCCAGGCGGCGACGGGGTTGCACCGCGAGGAGTATCAGATCCAGACGCGGTAGCTCGCGGCCGCGGTCGGCAGTGCGCGCGGCCGGCGGATAGGGTGAGACGCCCGGCGACCACGAGCGCGGCGGCGCTCACCGGGTCGCGCGATTCCATCGATAGGCTACGCCCGGTCACAGTAAGAGGGAAACGGGTCGGCGGGGGTCTCACCCCACCCGCCGGCTGCGGTCACACCGGCCGGCGGCGAGACCGGGTCGGTGGGGGTCTCATCCACGGCAGCCCGTGCCGGCCCGCGAACACGGCGCGGCGGTGACACCGCGTCTGGATGGCGTGGTAGCATCCGGGCGATGCAGGAGTTGCCGGTGCTGCCCACCAGTGTTTGTGGCTCCCATGCGTTGCCTTCCTGGGTGTTCCTCGTGCGCGAGGCCCAGGAGGCCGGGCGGTTGGGGCCGGTGGATCTGCGGGAGGCCTATGACGACGCGGTCCGGGTCGCCATGCGGGATCAGCTCGAGGCGGGAATCGACGTCATCTCCGACGGCGAGATGCGCCGCGTCACCTTCATCCGCGGCTTCTACGAGCGCCTCACCGGGCTCGAGCCCCTTCCGGTCCCTCGCCGGCTCGGCCCGCTGAACTACGACTCGCACTGCCCCTACCAGGTCGTGGGCCGCGTGGAGGCCCCCGACGGTCTCGGTATCGTGGACGAGTTCCGGTTCGCCCGGGCCCACACCGATCGCCGGCTCCGCGTGGCCGTGCCCGGCCCCATGACGCTGCTGATGCCGCTGCGGCGAGCCGCGCCCTACACCACCGAGGAGAGCCTGGTGGCCGACCTGTCCGCGATCGTCAACCGGGAGATCCGCGGCCTGGTCGCGGCCGGCTGCGACTTCGTCCAGGTGGACGAGCCGAACTACGTCATGACCGCAGGCAAGCACCGCATCGTCAAGGCCGGACCCGGACCGATGCTGCAAGCGCTGGCCGCCGCGGTGGACGGAATCGGAATCAAGCTGGCCCTGCACGTATGCTTCGGCAACGCCCACAACCACGCCTTCGCGACCCCCCGGCGCTACGCTCCGCTGTTCCCCCACATCCTCGAGGCGCCGGTCCAGCAGTTCGTCTTCGAGTACGCCAGCCGGGAGATGGCGGAGATCGAGCTGTGGAGCGTGCACGGCACCGATAAGGAAGTGGCGGCCGGGGTGATCGACGTCAAGGCCTTCCGCGTGGAATCGCCGGAAGAGGTGGCGGCCCGCGTCCGAGTGGCCCTCAAGCACGTGCCGCCCGAGCGGCTGTGGCTCGTCCCCGACTGCGGGCTGTGGGAAACGCCGCGCTGGGTCGCGGTGTCCAAGCTGCGCTCGCTGGTGGAGGCGGCTCGCCTGCTGCGGCGGGAGCTGTCGGGCAAGCCCTGAGGTGACGCGCCCGCGTCCCTCCCGGCTGAGCAGCGGGCGGATCCTGAAGGAGCTGCGGGTCGCCGCCCGCCGCGGCGACCGGACCGCCCTGGCCGTGGCCCTCGACCAGATGCGCACGCTGGCGTTTTCGCCTCGGTACTGGGAGAAGTATCTGCTCCTGCTGCGCAATCCGCTGGCGCGCGTGGTCGACCTCCTCGTCATCAAGCAGGGCGACCGGATCGCGCACCAGAAGGGCTGGAAGCAGCTCGGAGGGGGGCTTCGCCCCCCGTCCATGAAGTTGGAGGGGGCAGCGGCCGCTCCCTCCAAACCTCCCCGTTCGCGTGACGCGCGACAACGCTCGCGCGGGCGAAGCCCGCGCTCGAAGCGCCCGACCGCGGCGCGGCGGAGCCGCCCGGCTGGCGGGGCCGAACAGCCGCTCCTCTTCGAGCTGTAGCTGGGCGCGCGTTCTTTGACAGGCGCGGCGGCCCGGAGCAGAATACCCGTGCCGGGTATTGGGTCCGGGGGGGCCAATGATCGACGAGACGACGAAGGCCAAGGCGCTGGGCCGGCTCCGCCGCATCGAGGGGCAGGTCCAGGGGCTGCAGCGCATGATCGGCAACAGCGAGTCCTGCGTGGACATTCTCCTGCAGATCTCCGCGGTGCAGGGGGCCCTGGAGCAGGTGCGGAAGCTGCTGCTGGGCCGCCACATCGAGTCCTGTGTCTCCGAGGCCGTCCGCGCGGGATCCCGCGGGGATCGGCAGCGGAAGATCGACGAGCTGATCGAGGTGTTCGCGCGGTTCGGAGGCCGGTGATGCCGACGCTGGAGCGCGCCACCCTGCCGGTGCGCGGCATGCATTGCGCGGCCTGCGTGGGCAAGGTCGAGGGGGCGCTGCGCGCGGTGCCCGGCGTCGGCGAGGCCTCGGTGAATCTGGCCACCGAGCGCGCCACCGTCGCCTTCGATCCGGGCGCCGTCGACCTGGCCGCGCTGCAGGCTGCGGTGGCGTCCGCCGGCTACGAGCTCCTGGAGCCGACCGAAGCCGGCCCGGTGGCCCTGGACCGGGAGCAAGCCGAGCGGGAGCGTGAGCAGGCGGCGCTGCGCCGTCGTTTCATCGTGGGGGCGGTGCTCTCCGCGCCCGTGATCGTCGGCAGCATGACCGAGCTGTTCCCGTGGGGGCCGGGCTGGCTTCGCGATCCCTGGGTGCTGCTGGCGCTCGCCACCCCGGTGCAGTTCTGGGTGGGCGCCCCCTTCCACCGAGGGCTCCTGCGAGACCTTCGCTACCGCTCCGCCAGCATGTCGACCCTGGTCTCGCTGGGGACCAACGCGGCCTACCTCTTCAGCCTCGCCGTCACCGTCTGGCCCCACGCCTTCATGGGCCTGGGCGCCATGACCTACTACGAGACGAGCGCCGTCGTGATCACCCTCGTCGTGCTGGGCCGGTGGCTGGAGGCCCGCGCCCGCGGGCGGACGTCGGAAGCGATCCGCCGGCTGGTGAGCCTGGCGCCCCGCACGGCTCGCCTGGTGCGAGAGAGCCAGGAGCTCGACGTGCCGACGGACGCTGTCGTCGTCGGGGACCTGATTCGGATCCGTCCCGGCGAGCGGATCCCCGTCGACGGGGTCGTGGTCGAGGGCGCCTCGGCGGTGGACGAGTCCATGCTGACCGGTGAGAGCCTGCCCGTGGAGAAGGCGCCGCAGTCCCGGGTCGTGGCCGGCACCGTGAACCGCGCCGGGAGCTTCGTCTTCCGGGCTACCGCCGTGGGCAGCGAGACGACGCTCGCCCGGATCATCCGCCTGGTAGAGGATGCGCAAGGGTCGCGGGCGCCGATCCAGCGTCTGGCCGACCGCGTCGCCGCGGTCTTCGTGCCGATCGTGCTCGGCGTGGCGGGGCTCACGTTCGCCGGGTGGCTGCTCGTCGGCCCGGAGCCCGCCCTGGTCCTGGCCCTGACGACCGCGGTGTCCGTGCTCGTGATCGCCTGTCCTTGCGCGATGGGGCTGGCCACCCCGACGGCGATCATGGTGGCCACCGGCAAGGGGGCCGAGCACGGCCTGCTCATCAAGAGCGCGGCAGCCCTGGAGCTCCTGCACAAGGTCGATGTCGTCGTCTTCGACAAGACGGGCACGCTGACCATCGGGCGCCCCGAGATCACCGACGTGATCCCGGTCACGGGCAACGGCGACGTCGCCATCGACGATGTGCTGGGACTGGCCGCGGCCGCCGAGCAGGCCTCCGAGCATCCCCTCGGGGAGGCCATCGTGCGGCGGGCCAAGGAACGAGGCGTGGCGTTGCCGCCGGTGACCGAGTTCACCAGCCTGGCCGGTCAGGGTGTGGACGCTCTCACCACCGAGGGGCGCATCTTGCTCGGCAACCGCCTGCTCATGGAGAGCCGCGGGATCGTGGCGCCGGAAGCCAGCGGCCCGGCGCGGGGCGAGGCGAGCCCGGACGACGAGCAGGCCCGGGCGCTGCAGGCCGAGGGCAAGACGGTCATCTTTCTCGCGTACGCCGGACGCCTGGTCGCCCGACTCGCCGCCGCCGACGTGCTGAAGTCCGATGCCGCGGCGACGGTGCGGCGACTGAAGGCCCTGGGCGTGACCGTCATCATGTTGACCGGCGACAACCGGCAGACCGGTGCGGCGATCGCCCGGAAGGCCGGCATCGAGCGCGTCCTGGCCGAGGTGCTACCGGAGGACAAGTCCCGCGAGATCCGGCGGCTGCAGGAGCAGGGATACCTCGTCGCCATGGTGGGCGACGGCGTCAACGACGCTCCCGCGCTGGCGGTGGCCGACGTGGGCATCGCCATGGGGACCGGGACCGACGTCGCCATCGAAGCGGCGGACGTGACGGTGATGCGGGGCAAGCTCGCTCACGTGGTGGCCGCGATCGAGCTGTCCCGCCGCACGATCCGCATCGTCAAGGAAAACCTGGTGTGGGCGTTCGGCTACAACGTCGTCCTCATCCCCCTGGCGGCCGGAGTCCTCTACCCGCTGGGCGGGGGGTTGCTCTCGCCGATCCTGGCCGGAGCGGCGATGGCGTTGTCGTCCGTGTCCGTCGTCGCCAACAGCCTCCGGCTCCGGCGCTGGGCGCCGCGGGCCGGAGTCGACGTGGAGGAGAAGGTATGGCCGTCGATCCCGTCTGCAAGATGACCGTCGAGCCCGCCAAGGCCGCCGCGCAGTCGGCCTACAAGGGGCAGATCTACTACTTCTGTGCGGTGGGCTGCAAGCAGAAGTTCGATCGGGAGCCCGAACGCTACACCGGTCAGCAGTGAGCGCAACCCAGCTGCAGCCGCGTCTCCTGGCCGGACGTGACACGTACCAGCGCCGGGTGGAGGCGTGGACCGACAACCTCGAGGCCGAGGCCCTGACCCACACGGTCAGGATCGCCGACGACGACCGCGCCGTGGAGCTCGAGGTCCTCGCCCTGCCCTCGCCGGCCTACGAGATCCGGAATGCCTCGTGTCGGGTTCTGGCCGGGGATGTCGGCCCCGACGTCGTTCTGGGCATGGCGTCCCTGGCCGGAGTCAGGATGGTGGCCGGGTTCACGCGCCGAGTCGCTGAGGCCACGGGCGGCGGCGCCGGCGCGCCTCTGGCGGTGGACGCGGCCATCGAGGTCGCGCGGCTGGCCCGTCAGACGACCAGATTGCCTCGCGCGCAGGCGGAGCGGGCGGGGACCGGCGCCTGGGAGTGCTGGCAGCTCGACATGGCCGGGTGGGTCGACCTGCCCGAGTCCTGCTTCACCTACAGCCAGGCCGGCCGCGCGGTCTTCGGAACCCGCACGGTCACCGCGACGGCCGAGCCCGACCTCTACAGCCCCCGGCCCGGCCAGCGGCGCGTATTCGTGAGGCGGAAGTTGGCGAGCCTGGCGCGCCTCGAGGGCCGTCTCCGGCTTTTCCACTCCATGCACGACAACGTGCACGGCTTCGAGCTGACGTGCGAGGTCGATGCCGCCTCCGGCACGATCGTCCAGGCCGAGCACATCACTTCCCGGCTGCCGTACGCGGGCGTCTGCACGGAGCCCCAGGCGCGGCTGCGCGCGCTGGTGGGCGAGCGCGTGGACGAGGGGCTGCGCAAGCGCCTCGGCACGCTCGTGGGCGGCCCGTCGGGCTGCAGCCAGCTCTACGACCTCACGGCCGACTTGCTCAAGCTCCTGGCAGCCTGAGCGGGCTGGCTGCTCAAGCGCCGGCGGGTCCCCGCTCCGGCAGGTGCGTGTCCAGGAAGAGCTCGGGCGAGAAATCGGGCAACCCCACGCTGGCCGGCGTGCGTCCGGCGAAGGCGGCCCGGGGGGCGACGCCCACCAGCTCGGCTCGGAGGAGCCCGATGCCGCGCCGGGCCGCTTCGGCGCGGACTCGGTCGAAGGCCACCGGGATCGGCGTCACCCGGTGATCGAGCAAGTTCATCGACACCTGAGCCACCCCACGGGTGATCAGCCGCACCCCGAGCGCCTGCACGGCAGGCAGTCCGCCACCCGACTCGCGCACCGACGCGGCGATGGCCCGCGCCGCGGCGACGTCGTCGCCGTCGAGCCAGACGTTGAAGGCGATCAGGATGTCCCGGGCGCCCACGATCACCGCGCCGGGGCCGGGATCGAAGCGGGCCGGTCCGGCGTCGGGCTCGTCGCCGGCGCGTAGGCGTTCGGCCAGCGCCTCGTAGCCGCGGCCGCGCACGTCGGGCAGGCGCCGCCGGGCCGCCCGGGTGGCGGCGTGCCCGTAATAGAAGACGGGCACATGGTGGCGCTCCGCGATGGCGCGCCCGACCCGGCGGGCCAGGGCCACGGCCTCGTCCATCGTGGCGTCGACCAGCGGCACGAACGGCACGACGTCCAGGGCTCCCAGACGGGGATGCTCGCCGCGATGGTGCCGCAGGTCGATCGTCTCCATCACCGCGTCGGCCAGGGCCAGCGCGGCGGCCGCCACGGCCTCCGCGCGTCCGAGGAACGAGTAGACCGAGCGGTGGTGATCGGGGTCCGCATGGATGTTCATGAGCCGGACACCATCGACGTCCCGGATGGCGGCGGCGAAGCGGGCCAGGCGGGCGGGGTCGCGTCCTTCGCTCACGTTGGGCACGCACTCGATCACGGGCTGGCGCACGGCACGGGTATACTACGGGTCACGACGATGAGCGTCCTGCCCGTCGGCAAGCTCCGGGCCCAGCTGCTGCAGGCGGTGTTCGACCGCCACCCGATCAAGGATCCCCGCGTGGTGGTGGGCCCCCGGGTCGGCGAGGACGCGGCGGTGATCGACCTCGGCGACCGCTATCTCGTGGCCACCAGCGATCCCATCACCTTCGCAGCCGCGGACCTGGCCTGGTACGCGCTCCAGGTGAACGCCAACGACGTGGCCGTCCGCGGCGCGCGTCCCCGATGGTTCCTGGCCACACTGCTGCTCCCCGAGGGGCGCACCAGCGACGACTCGGTGGCCGCGCTCTTCGACGGGCTGGCGGAGGCGTGCGCCGAGCTGGAGGTGACGCTGGTCGGAGGTCACACCGAGATCACCCACGGCCTGGACCGCCCCATCATCGCCGGCACCATGCTCGGCGAGGTGGACAAGGATCGGCTGGTCACCACGTCCGGCGCGCGCGTGGGCGACGCGGTGGTGATGACCAAGGGCATCCCGCTGGAAGGGGCCGCCATCATCGCGCGCGAGCGCGAAGCCGAGGCGCTCGCCGCCGGGGTCCCGGCCGCCGTGGTGACGCGGGCCAAGGCGTTCGTCCGCCGGCCGGGGCTCAGCGTGCTGCCCGAGGCCCAGCTCGCCTGTGAGCTCGCCCAGGTACACGCCATGCACGATCCGACGGAGGGCGGCCTGGCCACGGCGCTCGTCGAACTGGCCGACGCGGCCGGCGTCGGGCTGCGGATCGACCGCGAGCGCATCGTCGTGCTGCCCGAGGGCGATCGACTGTGTCGGATGTTCGGTCTCGACCCGCTCGGGACCATCGCATCCGGCGCGCTGGTGATGACCTTGAGCCCGGCCGACGCGGCGATCGTGATCCACGCCCTGGCCCGGGAGCGGATCGACGCGCACTACATCGGCCAGGTGGTCGCCCGCGAACGCGGGGTCGTCCTCGTGGAGGGGGGTCGGGAACGGCCGTTGCCCGTCTTCCCCCAGGACGAGATCACCAGGCTGTTCTCAGGAGGCTAGGTATGCCTCAACTCGGGTACTCGTTTCGGCCAGTCGCGCTCGGGCGCGAGGGAATGGTGGCTTCGGCCCATCCGTTGGCGACGCTGGCGGGCGTCGATGTTCTTCGGGCGGGCGGCACCGCCGCCGACGCGGCGGTCGCCACGAACGCCGTGCTCGCCGTCACCCAGCCCAACAGCTGCGGCGTCGGCGGCGACCTCTTCTGCCTGTACTACGACGCGGCGAGCCGGCGCATCCACTTCCTCAACGGCGCCGGCCGCTCCGGCTCCCGCGCCGGGCTGGAGGAGCTCCGCCGGCGGGGACTGGAGCAGCTTCCCGTCCTGGGGCCGGCGACGGTCAGCGTGCCCGGCTGCGTGCGTGGCTGGGGCATGCTTCTCGAGCGCTTCGGCACGCGGCCGCTGCCCGAGCTGCTTGCCCCGGCCATCCACTACGCCGAGCTGGGCTTCGCCGCGAGCTCCATCGTGAGCCAGGCGATCGCCGAGCTGGCGCCGGACAACGAGGATCCCGAGTGGCACCGCGTGTTCCGGCCGGCCGGTGGCCCGCCCGCGGCGGGCGAGCTGTTCGTTCAGCCCGATCTCGCCCGCACGCTGAAGGCGCTCGCCGTCGACGGCCCCGACCTCTTCTACACGGGCCAGGTCGGTCGGGCCATCGCCGGCCGCCTGGAGGCGGAGGGCTTCCTGACCCCCGACGACCTGGCGCGCCATCGCGGCGAGTGGGGGGAGCCGATCGCCACCCGCTATCGCGAGTACACCATCCACCAGACCCCGCCCCCCACCCAGGGTCTGGCGGCCCTGCTCGCCTTCAACCTGCTCGAGGGCGTCCCGCTGGCTCGCCGGCGCCTGCACACCGTCGAGCACCTGCACCTGCTCATCGAGGCCGTGAAGCTCGCGTACGCCGACCGCGACCGCTGGATCGGCGATCCCGAGCACGCTCGGGTGCCCGTGGCCTCACTCCTCGACAAGCCGTACGCGGCGCGGCGTCGGCGGGAGCTCGACCCGAGAAAGGCCAGCGCCTACGCGCCCGGAGAGCCGGAGGGCGACACCACCGGATTCGTGGTTGCCGACGGCCGGGGAAACCTGGTGGCCGTGATCCAGAGCCTGTTCAACGCCTTCGGCTCCGGCGTCGTCGTGCCCGGAACAGGGGTGACGCTGCACAATCGCGGCCGGCACTTCCGTGTCGACCCGGCCCACCCCAGCGCCTTCGGCCCGGGCAAGCGTCCCTTCCACACCCTCATCGCGTCGATCGTCACGCAGGGCGACCGTCCGGTGCTGGGCTTCGCCACCATGGGCGGCAATGGCCAGGCCATGTTCCACATCCAGGTCCTCACCAACGTCCTCGACTACGGCCTGGACGTGCAGGAAGCCATCGAGCGCCCGCGCTTCCTGATCGGCGCGTTTCTGCCAGGTGAGCCGAGCGACACCATTCACGTGGAGAACCGGGTCGGGGCCCGTGTGCTGGCCGGGCTGGCCCGCAAGGGTCATCACGTCAAGCCGGCGCCATCGCTCTTCTACAAGGTCGGCCACGCCCAGGCGATCGCCCTCCGCGACGGCACACTCTGGGGCGGCGCCGACCCCCGCGGCGACGGCATGGCGCTGGGATTCTAGGGCCCATGCGCGGAACCTCCTGGCTCGTCCTGCTGATCGCGCTGACGGTGGCCGGCGGCCGCGCCGAGGCCGCCGAATGGGGCGGCATCAAGCCGGCCGAAAGCACGATGGACACCGTGCGGGGGCGTTACGGTCCGCCGTCCAGCTCGAAGGCCGGCAAGGTGGACGGCTACGACACCATGCAGTGGAGCTACGAGAGTCCCCGGACCCCCAGCGGCATCCAGCGCCTGGTGGTGGACTTCGGGCTGCTCGTCGGCGGCAGCTACCGGCCCCAGGTAGTCCGCACGTTTCGTCTGGAGCCCAAACCGGATATTTTCACGCGACCCACCGTGCTGGCCGGCTGGGGCGAGCCCGATCGTAGCTCGCCGGTCGGCGAAGAGCCCCTGTGGTTCTTCTACGAGACGGGCCTGGTCATCTACTTCGACAAGAAGGGCTGGCAGGTGCAGTCGATGGTCTTCGTGCAGCCCCAGCCGGCTACGGCCGGCCCAGGCGCGCGACAGCCCTGAGCAGCCCCGCCTTCGGAATGGCCACCCAGGCCGGCCGGTGGTTGGCCTCGTACAGCACCTCGTAGGCGGCCTTCTCCAGCTCCAGCACGGCCAGAGTCCGCGTGAAGTCATCGTGGGCCGCCGGCACGAACGGCGCCCCGGCGACGGCGCGGCGGTAGGCCGTAGTGACGATGCGGGCGCCCTCGGCCTGCCACGCCGCCGCCCAGTCCTCGAGCCCGGCAGGCCGATTCGCCATCGCCGCGTAGTCGATCGAGCGCAGGAGACCGGCTACGTCACGCAGCGGGGTGTGCTTACGCCGTCGCTCGGCCAGCGGCCGCAACGGCTCGCCCTCGAAGTCGATGATCACGAACTCGCCGGTGGCCTCCCGGTACAGCGTCTGCCCCAGGTGCAGATCGCCGTGGTGCCGAATCTTGTCGATCCCCTCGAGACCTCGCAGACCGCTCTCCAGATCGGCGTCGGGCACCGGCGAGCGAGAGCCCAGGGCGTCGGCCGCCGCGGCGAGCTGGCGAGCGACGTCGCTAGCCCACGCCGCCACATCGGCGGCGGTGATGCGCTCGGGAGCAAAAGCGGGATCGGTGGCGTCCGAGGCCAGCGCGCGGTGCAGCGCGCCCGTCACCGTGCCGAGCCGCTCCAGCGCGTCCAGCGTAGGCCCGGCCAGCGCGCGGAGCCGCGCCGGGTCCACCCCTGACGCCCGGCGCGCAGCCTCATAGAACGCGGCCAGGCCGGCGAGCATCCACTCCCAGCCGTCGCGGGCGCCCGTCACCAGCTCCTGCACCACGGCCAGCGTGGCGCGGGCGCCGGCCCGCCGGTACTCCAGGTGTCCGGCCAGGCGCGGCGTGTGGGCGAAGTGGGCGCGCTCGGTGAGAAAGCGCGTCATCTCCTCTTCGGGGTTCGGGCCGTCGGCCAGCCGGCGGAAGTGCTTCATGATGAGCCGGTCGCCGAAGGCCACCGACGTGTTGCTCTGCTCGCCCCCGATGCGGCGCGCCGGCAGCGGCGGCAGCTCCGCCGGGAACGCCGCAGTGGGGACGCCGCGCAGCTCGCCGTGCTGGCCGCTCACCACCCCGCGGCGGGCGATGAGGTCGAGCAGGGAGCGGCAGAAGACCGCGTCGTCGAGGCCGTCGGCGACGGCAGCCGCGCCGGCGGCCTCCCCGACCGGCACGGCGTAGCGATCCCGGGTGCCGTCGTCCAGGCCGACGTCGACGATCACCAGCACGCCGCCGCCGAGCGCGATCGTGTCGGCCACGCCGATCGTGGTGAGGCGGCGCGTCTTGGCGGCGAACCAGCGCTGGCGGGGCAGCCAGGCGGCCAGGACATCAGATGGCGGTGTCTTCGATGCCATAGCGCAGCGGACGTGGCTCCCGGCGTTCCAGGCGGAACCAGTAGAAGCCGTGCGGGCCCAGGGCCAGGAAGTACGGGGCCTCGCCGATGGGGGGGAATCGCGTGTCGCCGAGGAGCTCCAGGGGGACCGCACCGCGATGGCGGGCCAGGTCGAGGGCCACCGGCTGCGAGCGCTCCGACAGATTGGCCACGACCAGGATCGTCTCGTCCTCGTGCTCGCGCAGAAAGGCCAGGATGTTCTGGTTCAGGGGCCGGAGGAACTCGATCGACCCCCGCCCGAACGCCCGGCAGCGCTTGCGGGCTGCGATGAGCCGCTTCATCGTGTTGAGCAGCGACGAGGGCGTTCGCTGCTGGGCCGCCACGTTCACGGCCTGGTAGCCGTAGACGGGATCGGCGATGACGGGCAGGAACAGCTGGCTCTCGTCCGCGGTGGAGAAGCCGGCATTGCGGTCGCCCGACCACTGCATGGGCGTGCGTACGCCGTTGCGGTCGCCCAGGTAGATGTTGTCGCCCATCCCGATCTCGTCGCCGTAATAGAGGATGGGACTGCCGGGCAGCGTGAAGAGCAGACAGGTCAGGAGCTCGATTCGCCGCCGGTCGTTGTCCATCAGGGGCGCCAGGCGCCGGCGGATGCCCAGGTTCAGCTTGGCCTGGGAATCCCGGGCGTAGGCGTAGTACATGTAGTCCCGCTCTTCGTTGGTCACCATCTCCAGCGTCAGCTCGTCGTGGTTCCGGAGGAACAGGCACCACTGGCAGCTGGGCGGGATGGCCGGGGTGTGGGTGAAGATGTCCAGGATGGGCAGGCGCTCCTCCCGGCGAATGGCCATGTAGAGCCGGGGCATGAGCGGGAAGTGGAAGGCCATGTGGAACTCGTCGCCCTCGCCGAAGTAGGGCCGCACGTCCTCCGGCCACTGGTTGGCTTCGGCGAGCAACACCCGGTCGCCGCCGTACTCGCGGTCGATGACCCGCCGGAACTCCTTGAGGATCTCGTGGGTCTCGGGCAGGTTCTCGCAGTTCGTGCCCTCGCGCTCGATCAGGTAGGGCACGGCGTCGCAGCGAAAGCCGTCCAGCCCCCGGTCCAGCCAGAACCGCATGATGTCCAGCATGCTGCGGCGCACGGCCGGGTTGTCGTAATTGAGGTCGGGCTGGTGGCTGAAGAAGCGATGCCAGTAGAACGCCTTCCGCACCGGGTCCCGAGTCCAGTTCGACTTCTCGGTGTCCACGAAGATGATGCGGGCCGCGCCGTAGCGCCGATCCGTCGGGCTCCAGACGTAGTAGTCGCCGTAGGGGCCGCCGGGCTCCGAGCGGGAGGCCTGGAACCACGGGTGCTGGTCCGACGTGTGGTTCATCACCAGGTCGGCGATCACGCGCAGGCCGCGCTCGTGAGCGGCGTCGAGGAACTTTTGGAAGTCCTCCAGGCTGCCGTAGGCGGGATGGATGCCGTAGAAGTCGGCGATGTCGTAGCCGTCGTCGCGCAACGGCGAGGGATACATCGGCAGGATCCACAGGCAATCCACACCGAGCTCCTTGACGTAGTCGAGGCTCTCGGTGAGTCCGGCGAAGTCGCCGATGCCGTCGCCATTGGCGTCCCGGAACGCCTTGACGTGCACCTCGTAGAAGACGGCGTCTTTGTACCAGTCCCGGCTCATGGCCTCACGAAGGATTCTACCGCTCGCGCCGGCGCGGCCCGCAGCGGAACGTTGCCAGATGGATGCCCGGACGCTAAGCTGTCAGCGCCACCTATGAGCCTTCGACACCCACTCTCGCCGTTGCCGCCACGACCTCTCGTCGGAGGGACGACGCACGTGAGCCTGGGGCGTGGTGGATCACGCCCTCGGCGGCGGTCCGCAACTCGGCATCACCGGTTGCGGGCGCTGAACGTTTCGCACTGCCCGACGTCCCCCGATTCGATTCCCCGCTTGAACCAACCCACGCGCTGCGCCGAGGTGCCGTGGGTGAAGGACTCGGGCGAGACGTAGCCCCGGCCCTGCCGCTGCAGCCGGTCGTCGCCGATCGCCGCTGCCGCGTTGAGGCCTTCTTCGATGTCACCCTGCTCGAGGAGTTGTCGTGACTGGTCCGCATGATGCGCCCACACGCCGGCGAAGCAGTCGGCCTGGAGCTCCTGCATCACCGACAGCGCATTGGCCTGGGCAGGGCTCAGCCGGCGCTGAGCGCCCCGAACCTCCTGGCTGATCCCCAGCAGCGTCTGCACGTGGTGGCCGACCTCGTGCGCGATGACATAGGCCTGGGCGAAGTCTCCGGGCGCGCCGAACCGGTCCCGCAGGTCACGGAAGAAGCTGAGGTCGAGGTAGAGCTTCTGATCTTCCGGACAATAAAAGGGGCCGACCGCGGCCTGGGCGAATCCGCACGCTGACTCGACGGCGCCCGAGAACAGCACAAGCCGCGGGTGCTCGTAGACCCGATTCATCCGGCGAAACAGAGCTTCCCACGTGTCCTCGGTGTCGGCCAGGACCACGGAGACGAAGTCGCGGAGCGGGTCGTCCGTCCGCGGCGTGGCCGGAGGCGCGTTCTGCTCCGGCGCCATCTCGGGCACGCCTTGCTGCAGGAGCAGGCTGGGGTCGACTCCGAAGAAGAGGGCCAGGAGAAGGAGGACGATCACGCCGATGCCGCCCCCGGCGACGCGGGGTGATACCCGCATTCCGCGCCGATCCTCGATGTTCTCGCTGCGCCGCCCGCTCCTCCATCTCATATCGACTTCACCTCGATGTTCCCGGCCGACCGTCGCGATGGTGGCCGCAAGTGTCCATCCGCCGCTCACAGAATGCAAGCCGACGACCCTCGACACGGACAGCCGTGGGGCACCCGCCGATCAGCTGCGGTGCAGGGAAAAGATGGCGGCTGGTTCGCGCGCGGGATCGAGCGTCACGCGCAGCCGGGAACCGCGCACCTCCTGCCAGGTGTCGGTCAACCGCTCGTGGAGCCGGTAGAGGCGGTCGTCGGTCATGCTCAGCTCGTGGATGGGGATGTCGAGCCACGCCGAGCGGGGGGCGGACGGATCGAGGTTCACCGCCACCAGCACCACGTCCAGGTGGTCCGGCGTCATCTTGCCGTAGAAGAGCACGTGGGGATCGTCCGACGGGTAGAAGCGCAGATTGCGGTAGAGCTGGAGCGCGCGATGCTCCCGGCGCAAGCGGTTGACCGCGGTGATCAGGTCCACGATGTTGCCCGGGGCGTCCCAGTCGCGCGCCTTCAGCTCGTACTTCTCGGAGTTCAGGTACTCTTCCGAGCCCTCGGCGTACGGCACGTTCTCGCACAGCTCGTACCCGGAGTAGATGCCGTAGAGCGAGGACAGGGTGGCGGCCAGCACCAGACGCATCTTGAACGCCGGCCGCCCGCCCCGCTGGAGCGTGGCGTGCAGGATGTCCGGGGTATTGGGCCAGAGGTTGCCCCGGAAGTATTCGGCGACGGGAGGCTGGGTGATCTCGGTCAGGTAGTCGATGAGCTCCTGCTTGTCGTTGCGCCAGGTGAAGTACGTGTAGGACTGGGTGAACCCGGCCTTGGCCAGGACCTTCATCATCTTCGGTCGGGTGAACGCTTCGGCCAGGAAGATGACGTCGGGATGGCGGTCCTGGATGGCCCGGATCAGCCACTCCCAGAACTTCACGGGTTTGGTGTGGGGGTTGTCGACCCGGAACGTCTTGACCCCGTGGGCGATCCAGTGCTCGAGGGTGCGCCGCATCTCTTCCCACAGCGGCCGGGGATCGGCGGTGGTGAAGTTGACCGGGTAGACGTCCTGGTACTTCTTCGGCGGATTCTCGGCGTACTTGATCGTCCCGTCCGGCCGGTGGAAGAACCACTCGGGGTGCTCCCGCGCCCAGGGATGGTCGGGTGAGGCCTGGATGGCGAAGTCCAAAGCCACCTCGAGGTCGAGGTTGTGGGCGCGCTCCACGAACCGATCGAAGTCCTCGAGCGTCCCCAGCTCGGGATGGACGGCGGTGTGGCCGCCTTCCGCGGCGCCGATGGCCCAGGGGCTTCCGGGATCGCCGGGCTGGGCGGTCAGCGTATTGTTGCGGCCCTTGCGGTATGTCCGCCCGATCGGATGGATCGGAGGCAGATAGACGACGTCGAAGCCCATGGCGGCGGCGCGCTCGAGCTGGGCCTCGGCGTCCTTGAAGGTGCCGTGACGGTCGGCGCTGCCGGAGCGGGGAAAGAACTCGTACCACGCCGCGAAGCGAGCGCGCTCCCGGTCGGCCACGACCTCGAAGACACGCTCCGCCCCGGTCGCCTCCGCCCGGTCCAGGTGTCGGGCCATGAGCTCGGCCAGCGCGGGCTCGCGGGCGGCGCCGACCGCCGCCGCCTGATCTTCGCGCCAGCCGATCCGCCGGGCCCACGCCTCCAGAGCCTGGGCGTCAGGCCCACCCGCGCGCCGGGCGGCGGCGGCCACCAGCGCCGCGCCTTCCAGCAGCTCGCTGCCCACGTCCTGCCCGGCCGCCACCCGCTTGTCGAGGTCGGCCAGCCAGGACTGGAAGGGATCGGGCAGCGCCTCGATGGTGAACAGCCAGCGACCCAGCGCGTCGAGTCTGAAGCCGCCGGCCCAGCGGTCGTTGTCGACGAAGCTCATAAGACTTTCCCGCCACTCGCGCGCGTGGGCGGGACGGTACTTGAGGAAGGCCACCAGCACGTCGTGGCCGTCCTTGAAGATGTCGGCCGAGACCTCCACCACGTCGCCCACCTCGCGCTTGACGGGGTAGCGTCCCCCGTCCACCGCGGGCGCGATGCTCTCGATGACGACGGTGCGGCGGGGGTCGGCCGGGTCGCCGAGCATTCAGCGCCACCTCGCCACGAGGTACGGCTTCTGCCGCTCGAAGGCCACGGCCACCGCTTCCAGGGTCGCCTCCGTCCCGGCCGCGTCCCGGTCGACGGTGGCCCGCACGAAGGCGGCGGTGCGGCCGAGGTAGAGCGGCACCAGCGAGCGGAGCAGGTGGTCGCGGTGGACGACCCCGTAGTGGTGGGCGAGGGCGAAGTCGTACACGACCCGGGCCCACAGGTCGTCGGGGAAGCTCAGCCGGGTCCCCGCGCCGCCTTCGATGGCCAGGACCTCGCCGAAGGTCTCCGGAGCCAGGATGTCCTCCCAGAGTGGCGCCAGGTCGCGCAGGCCCTGCCGAAAGGCGGCGACCATGCGGTCGACGTCGACCGCCATCGGATCGGTGGCCGGCAGCGTCGGCTCGCCCACCGCGGGGACGGGCTCGCTGCCCCGGACCTCCAGCCAGAGGTCCGGATGGCGGTCCATGACGGCGAAGACGGCGCCCAGGGTCTGGGCCACCATCGTGGGCAGATCGGTCGTGCGCGTGCGCGAGACCACACGGCGGACGCCCAGCCAGGCTTCGCGGACGGCGAACCCGTCGGCGATCGCGGTGCCAACGATCCAGAGGTCGGTGACGTCGCGCCCGCTCCACCGCCAGCGCGGGTGGGCCAGCAGGTGGTCCACGAGCCGCGGCGAGAGCGCCTGGGAGCCGGCCATCGGCTGGTGCAGCCGCCGACCATACAGGGCCCGGATCAGCGGGGCCAGGATCAGATTGGTGATGGTCCCGTCGTAGCGGTGGCGCGCGTAGGCGGGGATCACGAAGTCGATCTTGTCCTCCCACACGGGCCGGAGCAGCCTGGCGATCCACTCGTCGGTCATGGAGCTCACGTCGGCCTCGAGCACGACGGCCGCCCGGCCGCCCAGGCGCTGGATCGCCTCCAGCACCAGGCGGAGCGCCTTGCCGCGACCGGGCACGCCGTGGAACGGCACGGCCGCCCGCTCGGTCATCGGCGCGTCGTGGCGGGCCAGCACGACGGGCAGGCCGACGGCGCCGAGCAGCTCGGGCGTCCGGTCGGAGGACCCGGCATCGGCGTTGATCAGCACGGCCGCCGCCCCGGGGAAGTGCCGCTCCAGGCCGGCCCGAGCCACCTCGGCGACGGCCGGAACGGTCGCCGCATTGTTGTAGGTGAGCAGACAGACGGCGATGTCCGGCGTGCCCACCCGAGCCAGCTGCTCGTCCAGGGGTACGGGCGGGGCTTCGGCGACGGGTTCGGTCGCGGCGGCCGCGGCGTCCGGGCTCGCGTCGTCGCTCATCGCAGCAAATGGATCATCAGCGCCAGGGAGTCGATGAGGTGGCGGGTGACCAGGAAGCTCCGCCGCACGTGCTCCCGCCCGGCTGCGCCCATGCGGGCGATCAGCTCGGGATTGTTGAGGAGATGGCGGATGCGGAAGGCGGCCCCCTCCATCGAGTGCACCGTGTAGCCGGTGACCTCGGTGATGATCTGCTGGGGCAGGCCTCCGGCGAAGCCGCCCACCACCGGCCTGCTCTTCCACATCGCCTCGGCGGCGCCGAGCCCGAACCCTTCCCGCACGGACTTCTGGAGCACGATGGTGGCGCCGCGCTGCAGCGCATTGATCTGCAGCGAGGCGTCGGGGGGCAGCTCCAGCACCACGATGTCGGGGTCGTGGTGCGCAGCCTCCCGGAGCTCGGTCATGACATCGAGGCTTTCCGGCTCGTCGCCCGCGGTGCCGGCGACGACGAGCCGCACGTCGTGATGCTTCTTCACCAGGCGGTACGCGTTGATCACGCCCAGCGGATCCTGAGCGGGCGCGAAGGCTCCGACCTGCAGGAGGATCGGCTTGTCGGTCTCCACCCGCAGCGCGGCCAGGATGGAGGCTACCTCGCGCGGCATCAGGTCGCGGTTCTTCTCGGACAGGGGGTCGATAGAGGGATGGATGATGTACTGGGGTACGTCGAGGCGCCGGCCGAACTCCGGAAGCGCGAAGACGGCCGCGTCGTACTGGGTGAGGAAGGGGCGGATCAGAGACCAGGCCCGGCGCTGAGGGCGCGAGCAGTCGAAGTGGCACCGCCAGACCCACCGCCCATTGCTACGGTTGGCCACCAGGCTGACCGGCTGGACGTCGTGGACCAGGACGAGGTCCGCCTCGAGCGAGATCTTCTTGGCGTTGAGGCGGTTCATCTCGGTCCAGTGCGTCAGGGCCCCGTCGGCCAGCACGCGCTCGGCGCCCTCCAGTGCCGCCTGCATGGCGCGCGTGGTCGCGTAGAAGGCCGGGTCGCCGCCGGTGATTTCCCAGCGGGTGTCGATCTCGAGGTCGTTGAAGAGCGGGACCGCGGTCCGGAGGAACTCGGCCGAACCGCCCCCGAAGCGCCCGCCGCTCATGTGCAGCGTGCGGCGTCCGCGCACGCGCTCGGCGAGCTTGTAGATGATGTCGATGACGCCCGGCGGCGCCACCAGCCGATAGTCGTCGAGGGTCATTGTAACGGGTGCCGCCTGCCGGCCTTGGACCGAGGGTGGGCTGTTCTGGGTACGGCGTGGCTGCGTGGCTCTCTCGGATTTATTGGAGTCGAAGCGCAGGCTGCCGGAGTCATACTGACTGGCTCTCCAATGCGTCATCGACCAGACTCAGGAGACGGGCCCGCACGCGCTCCAGGCTCGTCATGTAGCCGTCGATCCGCTCGACGCGCTCGGCCAGCGCCGGCATGCCGAGGGAGGTGCGCAGCCATTCGGCGAAATCGCCCGAGCGCCGGCCCAGCCGGGCGCGGGCCTCGACCATGTGGAAGTAGATGGCGCTGGCGTCCACGCCGGCCAGGCCCTCGCGGAACTCGGCCAGGGTGGTGGCCTGCGGGCCCAGCTCGACCTGCACGATGTGCGACTGCTGGAAGTGGAATGCGCGCCCGGCCTCGGCTCGGGGCACGCTGCTGAGACGCCGCAGGTGGTCGTTGATGATGGTGACAAGCTCTTCCCGGAGCGCCTCGAGGTCCGCGTACTCGAAGGGATCGACGACGGCCAGCCGCTCGGCCAGGGCCTGATCGCGCACCTCCACTGCCACCCAGCGGGCGAAGTCGTTGCCGTAGGCCGTGGTGAGCGGCCGATGGCGCAGGAAGTACCCGTGCGTGTGATAGAAGACGGCCCCGGCCGGCACCTCCTCCAGCCGGTCCATGAGCTCGCGCTCGTCCAGAGCCTGCCGATCCAGCGCCTGGCGGATCTCCACGCAGCCGATGAACGTGAAGGCGTTGGGCGCCGTCGTCACGACCCCTCCATCACCAGGAGCGCCACCGGGAAGTTGGCGAAGGCGCTCGCCGCCTCCAGGCCGCCTCCGGCCGCGGCCAGACGTTCACCCGTCAGCGCATTGAGAAAGCGGTCGCCCACGTCGGTCGGGATCACCACGCGCGTGTCCTGCCCCCAGTATCCCCGTCCCAGGGGCGGCTCCTCGCCGCCCCGCCGGGCCAGCAGCCGGGGCACGACCGTGACCGCCGCCTGGTCCGATCGCACGCGCGCGAAGGCGCACAGGTGCTCGGCCAGCGGACCCTCGACGTCCAGCGGCCGGTAGAGCCCCTCGGTGAAGAGCCCGGGGTTGCGGCGGCGGCAGGCCAGGGCCTGCCGGACCACGAAGAGCTTGATGCGGCCGTCCTCCCAGTGCTTGATCAGGTCCTGAGCCAACCCGGGCAGGTCGTGGCCGCTGTCGACCTCGGCCGCCAGCGATTCCAAGATCCGCCGCCGCAGCGCGAAATCGACCGGCCGTCGGTTGTCCGGGTCCACTAGATTAAGGTCCCACAGCTCGGTGCCCTGATAGAAATCGGGGATGCCGGGGGCGGTGATCTTCACCAGGGTCTGGGCCAGCGTGTTGAACATGGCGAAGCGGGCCACCCGCTGCTGGAAGGGCACGAAATCCGCGAGGAACCGGGCGGACTGGGCGGGATCGAGGATGGCCGCGGCGAAGCGGTCGATGGCCTCGTCGTAGCGGACGTTCGGCTCGATCCAGCTCGTGTGGGATTTGGCCTCGTGGATCGCCTTGTGCAGGTAGCCGCGCAGCCGCTCGGCGGTGATGGGCCAGGCCCCGACCAGGGTCTGATAGATCAGGTACTCGGTGTTGGCGCCGGGCGTGGGCTTGCTGTCCACCGTCGACCGGTGCCGGCGGTTCAGCTTCTGCCAGGCCACCACGCGGTGGCGCCACTCCTCGGGCATCTCCGACAGCACGTTGATGCGGGCCCGCACGTCCTCGCCCCGCTTGGTGTCGTGCGTGGACGTCGTGCTGAGGGCCCGGGGAAACGTGCGTTGCCGGTCCACCATGGCGGTATGGAACTCGGCGAGCGGGGTGCCGAAGCGCGCCGGATCGCCCCCGACCTCGTTGAGGGACACCAGCCGGTTGAAGCGATAGAGCGCGGTGTCCTCGTAGCCCTTGGCCATGACCGGCCCCGTGATCTGCTGCAGCCGCATGGCGAACTCCAGACGCTCGCGGCGATACGCCTCGTCGGCCCACGGGGGCTGGCGCAGGAGCAGGATGTCCTGGATCCAGTTGTAGATCGACGCGCTCACGGAGGGCGTTCGCCGTTTGGCCTGGGCCACGGCCCGGGCGATGTAGTCGCGGTCGGCCTCGCTGGGGCCCGCGCCTTCGCCGACGTACGTCCGGTAGACGGGGAAGTTGGCCACGATCTCGCGGAGCGCCCCGGTGAGGCTCAGCAGCGTGAAGTCCCGGGAGGAGCGGTGCTTCTCGGAGATGACGTTGAGGCGATGGGCCAGCATGTTGATCTCGGAGGCCATCGACGTCTGCATGATCAAATTCTTGGCTTCGTACACCACGTCGGAAAAGGGTGGCCGCTCCTTGATGAGCCGGGCGTAGAAGAGCTCCATGGCGTGGGCCTGGCTGCGGTCGACGAAGATGCCGTTGAGGAGATTGAGGAACTCGTATCCGGTCGTGCCCTCGACCGGCCAGGAGGCGGGCAGCCGCTCGCCCGGGGCCAGAATCTTCTCGGCGTAGATCGCCACCGGCCGGGCCGCCCCGTCGCGGAGCCACTGGAAGTACTGGGTCGGCGCGTAGAGCCCGTCGGGGTGGTCGATGCGCAGCCCGGTGACGGGGGCTTCGGCGACGAGCCGCATGATGAGTCGGTGGGTGGCCTCGAACACCTCGGGGTTCTCTACCCGCAGCGCGGCCAGCTCGTTGATGTCGAAGAAACGGCGATAGTTGATCTCCTCCCCGGCCACTCGCCAGTAGGCGATGCGGTAGGCCTGCTCGGCGAGCAGGACGTCGAGCAGGTCGAAGGAATGGGGCTCGCCCGGGGTCCCGTTGAAGCGCCGGACGTTGTCTTCGATGAACTCGCGTATCGCCGGATCCGTGAGCAGCAGGGCGGCCAGCCGCTCGATCCCCTGCTGGCGATCCCGGCGGTGGGCGGCCCGGCGCTCGGGATCGACCTCCTCCTGGCTGGGCAGCGTGACGAACCAGGCGGCCAGCGTCTTCAGCTCCAGCAAGCCCGGGTGCTCGGCCCCGAGCGCCGCCTGGAGCTCATCGAGGCGGTGGCTGAGGATCCGGGTGTAGGAGCGGGGGGCCACCGGCAGGGCGGTCTCGTAGTAGCGGACCCGGAAGGTGCCGTCCACCAGCTCGAGCGTCAGCTCTCCCCGCTCGAGCACCGCGCCGTACTGATCGCCCAGGATCGGCAGGAGCACCTTGCCGGCGAGCTCGCGCTTGACGGGGTTCCAGTCGATGTCGAAGTACGCCGCATAAGGGGACGCCGGCCCGTTCTCGAGCACGTCCCACCACCAGGCGTTGCGATTGTGGGCGATGCCCATGTGGTTGGGCACGACGTCGATGACGAGCCCCATGTCGTTCCGCCGGAGCGCCTCGGCGAACCGCGAGAAGGCCGGCTCGCCCCCCAGCTCGTCCCGGAACCGGTTGTGATCGGAGACGTCGTAGCCATGCGACCCGCTGGAGGCGGTCTCGAAGAACGGTGAGGTGTAGCAGTCGGAGATCCCGAGCGCGGCCAGGTACGGCACGATCGCGGCGGCGGCGTCGAACGTCAGGTCAGGGCCGAGCTGCAGCCGGTACGTCGCCAGGGCCGGGCCGCTCACCGTGGAGCATCTCCCGCCAGGTTGAAGTCCAGCGCATCGGCGAGCGGTCGCAGGATCGGCCGCGCCTCCGGCCGGGCCCGCCACAGCTGGAAGAACCGGTTCTGCGCGTGCCAGCGACCGAATCGGACCGGCAGCCGCCGGGCTCCCTCGATCAGCGCGACGGCCGCGTCTACCCGGTCCGGCGTCGGCTGCTCGGCCAGCGCGTCCAGGACCGCGGCCACGGCGCGCATCATGACCGGCCGCGACGCGCCGAGGTCGAGGCTCAAGCCGAGGCTGCGCGCCTCCTCGGCCAGCTCGAAGGCGCGCTCGGGCAGCGCTCCCGAGTCGGGCACGCGCTCCAGCTCGGCGGTGAGCTGGTGCTCGAGCACGTGCTTGCCGGTGACGCGGAGCACCTCGGGGATGGGCGCTTCGGCCTCGCGCAGGTAGTGGACCAGCTTGCGGCTCTCGTCCCAGATGCGGTGGTGCGCCTGCTCGTAGCGCTCCAGGACGGCCTGGATGACCCGGGTCATCACCCGGCGCCGCTCCTCGAGGAACAGGTGAGGCAGCCCGAAGAGGTCACGCGGGAAGTGCTCGTCCAGGCCGCGCACCATGTCGGCCAGGCTGTGCTGGGTGTAGCGGCGGAGCAGGTCGGCCTTCAGGCTCTCGTAGGCCTCGGGGCCCGGGTCGCTGCGGATGCCACAGGAGAAATCGTGGCCGCCGAAGTGCAGCACGGCGTACACGAGATCGCGAGCCTCGCCGGTCGTCGCCGAGCTGACGTGCACCCGGCCTATCCGCAGCATCGTCCCCGCGTAGGCCTCACGGGTCTCGTCCAGGCGTTGCACGCGCCAGGCGTAGACCTTCGTGTCGTCGGGTTGCTCGTCGAACAGTCCGCTGATCGCATAGTGGGCGACGACCCGCCGCAGGTCCACCATGGCGGGGCGGACCAGGCGGCGGTAGACCTGCCCGCCGTCGTGATACTCGGCCAGGTTGCTGGGCGCCGCCTCCAGCCGGCGGAGGAACTCCGGCTCCAGCTGGCCGCCACCGAGGTCGCGGAAGTACTGGATCGCCATCGCCGCATACTTGAGGATCTGCACGGGCTCCAGCCCCGAGATCTCGTCGAAGAACCAGCCGCACGAGGTGAACATCAGCATGCGGTTGCGCTGCATCTCGAGCAGGCGTCTGGTCTCGACCAGCGCCGTGCCGTCGAGGCGCACCCGCTGGTGGCGGGCCAGCCACTCGCCGAGCCGCTCCGGACGCGGGTCCAGCAGGACCTCGATGTAGGCGTCGCGGGCCTCCCAGGGATCCTTGAGGTGCGCCGAGGCCCGCGCCTCGTAGAAGGTATCGATCTGCTCTCGCAGCCAGTCGAGTGCGGCGCGCAGCGGCGCCCGCCAGCGCTGATGCCAGTCGGGACGGGTGCGGCAGCCGCAATCGGCCCGCCAGCGTTCCACGCCGTGGGCGCAGCTCCACGAGGTGGCCTGGAGAATCTGCACCTCCCACGCCGCCGGTTGCTTGGCCAGGACGGCCCCGTAGTTGGTGAGGCTGGCGAATTGCTCCGACTCGATCTGGTGCAGGGCCGCGGCCAGGGCCATGTCGCCAAACTTCTTGTGATGGCCGTACGACTCGCCGTCGGTGGCGCAGTGCACGAGCTGGGGGCCGTCTCGGTTGTCGTCGAAGCCGCTCTTGAGGCGCGCCACCAGGTGTTCGCCGCGGTCCAGCGCATCCTCGAACGCGACCGCCCGGGAGATGGGGCCGTCGTAGAAGAAGACGGTCAGGCTGGCGCCGCCGGATCCCCTCCAGAGGTACGGCCGGCTGGGGTCGACGCTGGCGTTGACCTCCTTGAAGGCGTCCCCGTCGAGCGGGCGCACCCGCCAGGCCTGATGCGGGGCCAGGATGGTGAACTTGACGCCGGCCTCGGCCAGGATCTGAAGGCTCTCGTCGTCGGCAGCGGTCTCGGGCAGCCACATGCCCTCCGGCTCGCGGCCGAAGCGGTGTCGGAAATCGGCGAGGCCCCAGCGGACCTGGGTGACTTTGTCGCGCCGGGGCGCCAGCGGCATGATCATGTGGTTGTAGACCTGCGCCAGGGCGTTGCCGTGCCCGCCGCGCGCCGCCGCGCTCACCCGGTCGGCTTCCAGGATCTTCGCGTACACGTCCGGGGCGTGGCGCTCGAGCCAGGCGAAGAGCGTCGGCCCCACGTTGAAGGAGATCTCGGCGTAGTTGTTGACGATGTCGAGGATGCGGTTGACGCGGTCCACCCGGCGGGCCGCCGTGTTCGGCGCGTAGCACTCCGCGGTGACCCGCTCGTTCCAGTCGTGATAGGGCGCGGCCGAGTCCTGGACCTCCACCTCCTCCAGCCAGGGACTCTCGCGGGGCGGCTGGTAGAAGTGACCGTGGATGGTGACGAAGCGGGACGTGGTCATGCCTCGTCCAGCGAGCGGAGGAATTCCCGCCGCCCGCCGCGAGGCACCACCACCAGGCCGGACGGATCGACGTGGTAACGGCGGCGATCGGCGGCCGGATCCAGACCGATCTCGGTGTCGGCGGGGACGACGTTGAAGCGGTCGATGATGGCCCGGCGCACGCGCGCGCCTTTGCCGACCGTGGTGTGGTCCATGATGATCGAGTCCTCGATGAGGGCGCCCTCGTTCACCCACACGCCGCGGCCCAGGATCGAGTTCCGGATGGTAGCTCGCTTGATGAACGCGCCCTCGGCGATCTGGACGTTGTCGACGTCGCCGCCGATGAGCCGGGCCGGCGGCCCGGGGACCTGCCCCGTGCGGATGGGCCACTCGCGGTTGTTGAGGTCGAAGCGGGGCTCTTCGCCGAGCAGGTCCATGTGCGCTTGCCAGTAGGTCTCGATGTTGCCCACGTCCCGCCAGTAGCCGGGCTCCTCGTAGGGCTTCACGCCGGGGACGTCGTTGAGCTGGAAATCGTAGGCCCACACGCGCCGGTTCGGCACCAGCTCGGGGATGATGGAGCGGCCGAAGTCGTGCTGGGTGCTGCGCCGGGCATCGTCGAGCAGGGCGGCCACGACGACCGAGCGGTTGAACAGGTAGTTGCCCATGGAGACCAGGGCGCCGCCGGAGCCGCCGGGGATGCCGCTGGGACGAGCCGGCTTCTCCTGGAAGTCGGTTACCCGGCGGTCGCGGTCCACGCCGAGCACGCCGAACTGGGAGGCCTCGGCGACGGGTACCGGTCGCGCCGCCACCGTCACGTCGGCGCCGGTCTCCAGGTGGAAGGCCAGCATCTGGTTCACGTCCATGCGGTAGATGTGATCCGACCCGAAGATGGCGACGACATCCGGGTTGAAGTCGTCGATGAGGTTCAGGTTCTGCAGCACGGCGTCCGCCGTGCCCCGATACCAGGCGGGGCCGGCCCGCATCTGGGGCGGCACGATGGTGATGAAGTAATCGGGCACGATGCCGGTCGTGCGCCAGGCCAGCCGGACGTGCTCGATGAGGGACTGCGACTTGTACTGCACCAGGACGTAGAGGGAGAGCATCTCCGAGTTGACGAAGTTCGACAGCACGAAGTCGACGATCCGGTGCCGCCCGCCGAACGGCACCGCCGGCTTGGAGCGGTCCCGGGTGAGCGGATGCAGGCGCTCGCCCTTGCCGCCGGCCATGATCATCACCAGGACGCGAGGTCGCCGCATTCCGTCAGGACGAGCGAGGGGCCACCGCCCAGGCCGGGTCGAGATCCGGGAAGCAGAAGTCCTCGCGTTCCAGCCGGCGCAACATGCCGGCCGCCTCCGGCGTCAGCGGCTGGCCATCGGCCAGCCCCCGGGCCAGCTCGGCGAGGCTCTTGAACTCCGCGTAGTGCTCGGCCACTCGCCGTTCCGCGTAGTCCCGGGCCGCGGCCGTGGTGATGAGGAACTGCCAGTCGGAGGCCTGGAGCAGCAGCAGCTCGCGCGAGGCCTGGGCCAGCACGCGGCGGAAGTCCTTGCCGCCGGCCGGCAGACGCTGCAGCAGGTCGGCCCACTCGCTCTCGGCGCTGTAGACCCTCTCCCACGTCCACTCGGTGTCGGGGTTCAGCCACACCCGGTGATCGCCGCCCTCGCCCCACGAGCCCTCCGGCAGGGAGACCGTCCCGCGCGGTGGCGCCGCTTCCAGGGCCTCGGCCAGCGTGACCGGCGTCACCCCGGCGGCCGCGAAGTTGCGGGCGACCTGCTCGAGCCAGGCCGGCCCTTCGAACCACCAGTGGCCGAAGAGCTCGGCATCGTACGGCGAGCAGACGACGCTCTGGCCGTCGGTGCTGGCCGCCGCGGTCGTCTGCGTGATCAGCTCGACGAAGTGCCGGGCCTGGTTGCGCACGACCTGCCCGGCGGCCTCGGGGTCGTAGGGGACCTTGCTGCCCAGATCCCGGGCCGCATCGGTGATGCGCCAGAAGCGGAGACCGCCCGGGAAGTGCTTCTTGTGGAATTCCAGATACGTGAAGTCGCCGGGATAGCCGTGCTCGCGGCTCCACACCTGGAGCGTGGTCCGCGGGTCGCGGAAGAAGGCCACGGCATGGCCCACGCCTCCGCGTGAGGCGACCCGCCACGGCGCATAGGGCGAGCGCTTGGGGGCGCGCGGGATCTCGGGCAGCGTGTTGGTCAGCTCGCCGCGAAGGGGAAAGTAGTCGTGATACAGGAACAGCGGCGCGCCGGCCGCGATGAGGTGGGAGTCCGCGACGAAGTACTCGAGACCGTGGGCCGCCAGCATCTCCTCGAGACCAGGCCGCAGGCGAGGGTTTTTGCCCTGTTCCCGTCCGGTCGGCGGCGTCCACTCGTACCGCGGGCGGTACGCGCACTCGGGCAGCCAGATGCCTCGGGGAGCGCGCCCGAAGTGACGGCGATGCGTCTCCACCGCCGTGCGCAGCTGCAGGTGGATCGATTCGTCGCGGGACAGCAGCGGCAAGTAGCCGTGGGTGGCGGCGCAGGTGATGATCTCCAGGTGGCCGTGCCGCTCCAGGTCGGCCAGGGTGCCCGGGATCTCGCCGCCGATGCGGCGGTGGAGCTCCCACATCCGCTCGTAGAAGGCCTCCCAGAAGTGGGTGAGCTTGACCAGCTCGTGGCGCCCCTCGCGCTCGAAGTATTCACGGCTTTCGGCGCACGCCCGGCGGACATTGTCGTGGTAGAAGGCCAGCTCGTGCTGAAACTCCGGCGAGGCCAGCTGCTCGGCGAGCACGGGCGACACGTTGATGGTCCACTTGGGCGAGATGCCGTCGGCGATCAGACGGTGGACGGTCTCCAGCAGCGGCAGGTAGCATTCGAACGCGGCCTCGCAGAGCCAGTCGCTACCATGGGGCCATCGACCGTGGTTGACCACCATCGGAAGATGGGTATGGAGGACCAGGGCAAACGGATAACTCATCGCCACGCACCCTTCATCGGGACCTGCGGCATGTCACCGGCCGGCAGTGCCTCCATTGGACCGTATGAACGGACTGGGCGCAAGCCTCCAGGATGATAGCGTCACCTTCCGCGTCTGGGCTCCGCGGTGCCGGAGCGTGGAGGTGGTCATCGAGGGCCGCCCCAGCCAGGCGCTGTGGCGGGGCGAGGACGACGTCTACTCGCTGACCTTGCCCCGGCTGGGCGCGGGCACCCGCTACCAGTATCGCCTGAACGGCGAGCGCTACCGGCCGGACCCGGTCTCCCGGTGGCAGCCCGAAGGGGTGCACGGGCCCTCCGTGGTGGTCGATCCGACGGCGTTCACCTGGACCGACGCGGACTTTCGCGGCCACGCCCGCGCCGACCTGGTCTTCTACGAGCTGCACGTCGGCACCTTCACCAGGGCGGGGACGTTCGAGGCCGTCATCCCGTATCTGGAGGCGCTGGCCGACCTGGGGGTGACGGCGGTCGAGCTGATGCCGGTGGCGGAATTCCCGGGCTCCCGCAACTGGGGGTACGACGGCGTGCACCTGTTCGCGCCGCAGTCGACCTACGGTGGGCCGCTGGGGTTGCGCCGGCTGGTCGACGCCGCCCACGGCCACGGGCTCAGCGTCGTGCTGGACGTCGTCTACAACCATCTCGGCCCGGAGGGAAACTACCTGGCCGAGTTCGGCCCGTACTACACCGACCGCTACAAGACACCCTGGGGCCAGGCGCTGAACTTCGACGGCCCCGACAGCGCCCCCGTCCGGCGGCACTTCGTCGAGAACGCCCGGGCCTGGGCCCGCGAGTACCACATCGACGGGCTGCGGCTCGATGCCATCCACTCCACCTTCGACGCGAGCCCGCTCCACATCCTCACCGAGATCGCCGAGGCCGCCCGCGAGGAGGGGGCTCGGCTCGGCCGGCCCGTGCACATCGTCGCCGAGTCGCACGACAACGACCGGCAGATCGTCCTGCCCCCGGAACAGGGCGGGCTCGGCCTGGACGCCGTGTGGTCCGACGACTTCCACCACGCCGTGCACGTGCTCCTCACCGGCGAGCGCGGCGGGTATTACGGCGACTTCGGGGATCCGCGTCAGCTCACCCGGGCCCTCATCGAGGGGTTCGCGTTCCAGGGCGAGCCGTCGGAATACTTCGGCAGGCCGCGGGGCACGTCGAGCGCAGACCTGGCAGGCGAGCACTTCGTCATCTGCATCCAGAACCACGACCAGGTGGGCAACCGCGCTCGGGGGGACCGTCTGAGCGTGATCCTTCCCTTCGAGGCCCTGAAGCTGGCGGCCGCGCTGATGTTCGCGGCGCCGGCCCTGCCGCTGCTGTTCATGGGCGAGGAGTACGGCGAGACGGCGCCGTTTCAATTCTTCACCTCCTTTCTCGATTCCGATCTGGCCGCCGCCGTCCGCCGGGGGCGGACGGCCGAGTTCAGCCGCTTCGCCTGGCAAGGGACCGTTCCGGACCCGGGCGACCCGGCCACGTTCGTGCGCTCGCGACTCAACCACTCCCTGGCCGCGGCGCCGCGCCGCCGGGGCCTGCGCGAGTACTACCGAACCTGGCTGGCCCTGCGCCGCTCGCATCCCGCGCTGGGCGCGGCGAACAAGCAACTCGCCCAGGCCAGCCTGGCGCCCGGCAACACGATGCTGTCGCTGACCCGCAGCGCGCCGGCCGGCCAGACCCTCCACCTGGCCGCCAACCTCACGGGCGAGGCCCAGCCGTGGACGCCGGAGTCGTCGCGGCGGCTGCTGCTCGACAGCGCCGACCAGCGCTTCGGAGGCACGGCCACGCCGGGGCGGCCACCGATGCGGCTGCAACCCTTCCAGGTCCTGCTGTACGAAGCAAGGCGGTAACCGCGTCGGCCGAGCGGTAGGGCCCACGGCGGGATCGAGTATCATGCAAGCGCGATGACGATTCGCGAGACGTTCCTGGTCAGGCACCCGATCTCGGGGCGCCTGGCCGAGCGGGCGCGCCAGTCGATCCCGGGCGGAGTCACCCACGACATCCGTCACCTGCAGCCCTTCGCCCCCTACATCGACCGGGCCAGCGGGGCCCGCAAGTGGGACGTCGACGGCAACGAATACATCGACTACTGGATGGGTCACGGCGCGCTCTTCCTGGGCCACTGCCACCCCGCGGTGGTCAAGGCGGTGCAAGCCCAGATGGAGCGCGGCACGCACTTCGGGGCCAGCCACGAGCTGGAGATCCGCTGGGCCGAGCTCGTCAACCAGCTCGTGCCCTGTGCCGAGCTCACACGCTTCACCATGTCGGGCACGGAAGCGACGCACCTGGCCATGCGCGTGGCGCGCGCCTACACGGGACGTGCCCGGATCGTGAAGCTCGCGGGCCACTTCCACGGCTGGCACGACGGCGCCGTGGCCGCGGTGAACCCGCCTTACGAAGTACCGATGTCGGCCGGAGTGCCCGGCGCCACCATGGACCAGGTGGTGATCTGCCCGCCCAACGACATCAAGGCCGTCGAGACCGCGCTGGCCCGCGGCGACGTCGCCGCGGTCATCCTCGAGCCGGCGGGCGGCCAGGCCGGCACCACGCCCACGATCCCGGGCTATCTTGCCGAGCTGCGGGCCGTCACCGAACGGCACGGCGTGGTGCTCATCTTCGACGAGGTCATCACCGGGTTCCGCTATGCGCCCGGCGGCGCCCAGGAGTACTTCGGCGTCAGCCCGGACCTCACCACGCTGGCCAAGATCGTGGCCGGGGGCCTGCCGGGGGGAGCACTCGCCGGCAAGGGCGACATCATGTCGATCATGGCGTTCCGGGGCGATCCCGACTGGGACCGCAGCCAGCGGGTGGCCCACGCCGGGACCTTCAACGCCAACCCGCTGTCGGCCGCCGCCGCCATCGCCACCCTCGAGCTCTGCGCGGACGCCTCGCTGCAGGCGCGGGCCAGCAAGGCGGGCGAGGAGCTGCGGCGGGCGCTGGCCGAGGCGATGCGCCGCGCCGGCGTGCCGGGCACCTGCTACGGCGAGGCGTCCATCTATCACGTGTCGTTCGAGGGCAAGCCCGGCCTGGCGGGCTTCGACCGGCCGCGCCGGGGCGCCCTCTACCATCTGTTGCGCTGCGCGCTGCTCAACGAGGGCGTCGACTGCTCGGCCAACCACGGCTGGGTGTCGGCCGTCCACACCGATGAGGACATCGCCCGGACGATTGCGGCCTACGCGCGCGCCTTCCGGGCGATGGCCGCCGAGCGGGTGTTCGGCGCGGCATGAGACGCCGCCCGGCGGCCGTCGCGGGGATCGGGCTCGCCTGGCTCGCCCTCGCCGGCGGCGGGCTGGCGGGCGGCTGCACCTACTATCCCAGCGTGGTCGACGTGGGCGGGGTCCGCCTGCGCCCCGAGGCCGGCCGCGCCGTGCGGTCGGCCAGCGGCCACGAAGCGGCCGTCTACTTCAAGCTCAACAGCACCGGCAAGTACGGCGACGCGCTCACCGGCGCGGAGTCACGGCTGGCTCGCACCACCGAGCTGCGGGGCCCCGGCGGCGACCGCATCGGCCGGGTCGAGATCGCCGGGGCCACCGTCGTGAGCTTCGAGCGTGGCGGCCCCCACATCGCGCTGGCCAACTTCACCCGCACGCTGACGCCGGGCGAGGTCATCATCGTCACGCTGCACTTCGAGAAGTCCGGCCCGCTGGGGCTCGTCACCGTCGTCGAGTAGCTGGCCCCGTGGTATCCTTTCTGCTCCTGGTGGGCAGGTAGCTCAGTTGGTAGAGCACAGGACTGAAAATCCTGGTGTCGGCGGTTCAATCCCGTCCCTGCCCACCAGATTTTCAGCCACTTGCCGAATGCCCTGTCAGCTGCGGTTACCGAAGTTTCACCAGAGCTGTCACTGAACCTGGCGTTGGGACGCTGACCCTGGAGAGCGGAGGCTCTCCCGACAAAGAGGATCCGCGGCCGCGGACAGAGACGCGCAGGCGACGCCCGCGCCGAAGGCCCGCACGGGAGAGGTCCCGACGTCAGGTGTTCGCGCCCGGCTCCGCTCCGGGCTTGTCGCGGAGGCCCTTGAGATAGGGCAAGAGCTCCTCGTGCACGAACGAGAACATGGCGCCGAGCGTGGCGTTGCCCAGGAGCTGGCGCTTCGGTCCTTCGGGCGCGGCCCAATCCTGCCAGCGGAACCCGGGCTCCAGTGACGGCGTGAACTCCGCCCCCACCGCCTCAGCCGCCTCGGCCTCACACGTCTCGCGCTCGTCCAGGATGCGCAAGAACAGGATCCACGTCAGCTCGGGAACGTACTGGAGCGCGCCGGCGCAATTCGACCGCCGCATGATGTCGCAGATCGACTTGACGGCCGCGTTCACCGACTGCTGGCTGGCCAGCCGCTTGCCGTTGCCATTCGTGGCGTCACGCCGGGCTATCAGTTCTCCCCATCGTCGAGCCGGGCCGGCTCTTCCAGGAGCTTGAGCAACGCCGTGGCGCAGTAGACGCGGTCGCGCTTGGCCTCGTTGACCTGGCGCATGATGTTGAGCGTCTCGAGCTTCACAACCGCGCGCTGTGCAGTCGTGAAGGCCACCTTCAGGCGCTCGGCAGCGCGACGTGTCGTCCAGTATGGGTTCTCGGCGAGCAGGTCTACCAGTCGTACGGCTGCCGGCAGCCCCGCGCTCACCGCTTTGTCGCGCCACTTTTCGAGAAGGGCATTGATCCGTATGGCCCGGGAGAGGGCGTCGGTCGATTGCGTGGCGACTCCCCGCAGGAAGTATCCGAGCCACGCCTCCCACTCGCCCCGCTCGTGCACGCCCTGGAGCCGCGCGTAGTAGGCCTGCCGATTGGCCTCGAAGAAGGCGCTGAGGTACAGCAGCGGCGCCGGCAGCACCTTCCGCTCGATGAGGAACAGTGTGATGAGGAGCCGCCCCACCCGGCCGTTACCGTCCACAAACGGGTGGATGGCCTCGAACTGGTAGTGGACGAGCCCCGCCTGGACGAGAGGCGGCAGCGAACGGTCGTGCAGAAACTTCTCCCACGCATCGAGACACGGCAGCACCTGGTCGGGCGGCGGCGGAACATAGATGGCCGCCTCGATGCCGACTCCGGGCGAGCCGATCCAGTTCTGCACGTCGCGGAAATAGCCGGGCCGCCCCCGGTCGCCCCGGGCGCCGGCCATCAACTTGCTGTGCAACTCGCGCACGACACGAAGGGAGAGCGGCAGGCTGCTCAGTCGGGCAATCCCATGCTCGAGGGCCACCACGTAGTTGGCTACCTCGCGGAGGTCGTCCGGGCTGCGATCCACCGCCATCCCGGCCTCTGCGGCGAGCAATTCTCCCAGCGTTGCCTGAGTACCCTCGATCTTGCTGGACAGCACCGCCTCCCGGCGTATGAAGGGCCGGATCAGCAGGTGCGGATTGGGCAGCCGACCTCCCTCTCCGGCCAGTCGCCCGATGAGTCGATCGGCGTCGGAGAGCGCTCCCACAAGGGCCGGTGTCCAGGTGATCCGAGGCGGCAGCGGGTCCGGCACATGGGGTCGCCCTCTACCGGGCAATTGGCCCGCGCGCCCTGGAGCCGCCATCCGCGTCAGGCCGCGCGTTATTTTCGCCACCGCAAACAGCCCCGAGCTCTATTTTCGACCATGGCCAGAACCGATAATATCAGTTCGGGCGCCTTGAGGAGGCTTCTTCAAAGTTCTCCGTCGAAGGCTCGGCGCAGCAGTGCTGCCGGCAGCGCTCGATAGCGCGGAACCGCTGTTGGACATCGCTCAATGTTCGGTCGGTTGATTACTTGATGCCGGCGCGCATGAAGCTCTGGACGAACTGCCGCTGGAAGAGCAGGAAGGCCACCAGGAGCGGGGCCACCGACAGCAGCGTGCCCGCCGAGATGACGGCCCACGAGACGCCCGTTTCGGGGGCCGCGAAGATGCCGAGCCCGACCGTGATGGGGCGGGTCTCCACCGAGTTGGTGACGACCAGGGGCCAGAGGAAGTTGTTCCAGTGGTACGAGACCGAGACCAGGCCGTAGGCGAGATACGTCGGCCGGGCCAGCGGCACGTAGACCGAGAGGAGCACTCGGAGCACGCCGGCCCCCTCCACTTGCGCCGCCTCCTCGAGGTCGCGCGGCACCTGCTTGAAGGTCTGGCGCAGCAAGAAGATGCCGAAGGCCGAGGCCATGTAGGGTAGGCCGATGGCGGGGACGGTATCCACGAGATCCAGGCGGCTCAGCGTCGTGTAGTTCTCGACCAGGAGCACCTCGGGCACGATGAGGATCTGGACGAGCACCAGGGCAAAGGCCAGGTCGCGTCCTGGGAAGGCAAAGCGCGCGAAAGCGTAGGCGGCGAGCGTGCAGAGCACGAACTGGGCGGCCAGCACCATGGTCACCAGGAGGACAGTGTTCACGATGTACCGCGCGAAGGGCGCCACCGCCCACGCCCGCTGGAAGTTCCCGAGCGTCAGCGGCGCCGTGAGGTCGAACCGCGTCGCATACTCCGGCGGATGAAACGCCGCCCACACCGCGTACGCCAGCGGCAGGATCCACAGCACCGCGAGCAGCAGCGCCGCCGCGTTCTCCAACCACTGCCCCCGCGGCGCCGGCCCCGCGATCCCATCGGCCTCTGCCCTCACGCGATATCACCCCCGTTCCGAGCGCCGGCTCCGCCGGCGCAATCCTTTCTGGGGGAGGTTCGGAGGGGGCCGGCCGAGGCCCCCTTCGATGAAAGCCTCCCTCCGAGGCTATCGATAGTGCACGCGTCGCTCGATCAGCCCGAACTGGGCGATGGCCAGCACGGCCAGGATGGCCAGCAGCAGCACGGTGAGGGTGGCCGCGTAGGCCCAGTCGTTGTAGCCGAAGGCCACTTCGTAGAGGTAGTAGAGGAGGAGGTTCGAGGCGTTGTCCGGCCCGCCCTTGGTCAGGATGAAGAGCTGGTCGACCAGCTTGAAGGAGTTGATGGTGGCGTTCACCAGCACGAACAGCGTCGTGGGCATCAGGAGCGGCAGCGTCACTCGACGGAAGAAGGTCCACCGGGGCGTGCCTTCGATGGCGGCGGCCTCCTTGAGATCAGGCGGCAAGTGCTGGAGCGCGGCCAGATAGAAGATCGAGAAGAAGCCCGCCTCCTTCCACACCGTCATCACGATCAGGCACCCCATCACCGTGCTGGGGTCGCCGAGCCAGTTGTGATGCGCGGCGCCGAAGAGCGCGCGCACCTGGTCCAGCAGGCCGAACTGCGGGGTATAGAAGAAGAGCCAGATGTTGGCCACGGCGACCATCGGCAGGATGGTCGGCGTGAAGTAGGCGAGCCGCACCAGCGCGCGGGCGGGCAGGCGGCGATCGATCCAGGTGGCCATCAGGAGGGCCAGCACAATGCTGGCCGGGATCGTCCCCAGCGCGAAGACGACGTTGTTGCCCATGACGCGCCAGAAGATGGGGTCGGCGGCCATGAACCCGTAGTTCTCGAGGCCGACGAAGACGGCAGGCTGGCCGCCCCGCGGCGTCGACCGGACGCTGTCGACGAGGCTGGCCAGGATGGGGTAGTGCGTGAAGGTGGCGAGGAGCACGGCGGCCGGCAGCAGGAGTAGCCAGCCGTGGACGGCGTCGAGCCGGCGGCCGCCAAGCAATCGCCTCACGGCTTTATCGGCGATAGCGGCTCAGGATGCGCTCGGCGCCGGCCTGAGCCTCGGCCAGCGCGGCCTTCGGCTCCTTGCCGCCGGTGAGGGCGGCCTGGATGGCGTCGTCGAGGAGTTTCTTGACGCGCGCGTTCTCGTGCACGGCCAGCTCGGCCACCGCGTGCTGGAGCTGGTCGCGGGCCACGGCGGCGGCGGGGAACTCGGCCGCGTACTTCTTGAGGGCGGGCGTGTCGTAGGCCGCCCGGGTCACACCCATGTAGCCGGTCTCGATGGACCAGCGCGCGGCCTGCTCGGGCGCCGTCATCCACTTGATGAAGGCCACCGCCGCCTTGCGCTCCTCCGGGGAGGCCTTCTTGAAGACGTAGAAGTTGCCGCCGCCGGTGGGGCTGCCCCGCATCTTGGAAGCCGGCAGCATGGCCACGCCGAAGTCGAACTTGGCCCCGGTGCGGACCGGCGTGAGGTTGCCCGTCGTGTGCCACATCATCGCGGTCTTGCCCTGGAGGAAGGCCTCGCGCAGCGTGCCCCACTCCACCGTGCCCTTCGGCATCACCCCGTGCGTGCCGCCCAGGTCGCGCCAGAAGGCGAGGGCCTCGACCACCGCCGGCTTGTCGAAGAAGGTGCGGTTGCCGTCCTGGTTCATCAGAACCTCGCCGTTCTGGCGAGCCAGGGCCTGGAACATCCAGTAGGGATAGCCGGTGGACGGGATCATGAGCCCGTAGCGCGTGACGTTGCCCGAGGCGCCCTTCTGGACCAGGCGCTTGGCCATCTCCACCATCTCGCCCCACGTGGCCGGCGGCTTGTTGGGGTCGAGCCCGGCCTGCTTGAAGGCGTCCTTGTTCCAGTAGAGGACGATGGTCGAGCGCTGGAACGGGATGCCCCAGGTCTTGCCCTTGGTGCGGCTGTTCTCCATCAGCCCCGGATAGAAGGACTCGAGCCACGGCTTGTCGGCGGCGGTCACGAGGTCGTCGAACGGCACGATGACGTCCTGGTCGATCAGCTCGAAGAGATCGATGGAGAAGAGCACCGAGAGCTGCACCGGATTGCCGGCCTTGAGCGCGGCCAGCGCCTTGTTGCGCGTGTCGTCGTAGTTGCCGGCGTAGACGGCGGTGACCTTGATGGCGGGATGCCCCTTCTCGAACTCGGCGATCATGCTGTCGATGAGCTTGGGGATCGGGCCCCCGACGGCGATCGGGTAGTACATGGTGAGCTCGGTGGCCGCGCGCGCCGGCAGGGCGAAGAGCCCGACGGCCAGCAGCGCGGCCGTGATGCGACGGACTGACAGGCTGAACATGATCGATCCTCCCCGGGCCGGCCGCGGCCGGCCTCGCGTACGTTGGAGCGGCCCGATCTTAGCCGATGACGATGGCCGGCGGGATTACGGAATGGTGTCGTGGCGGCGGCCCGTCGCCGCGTCGAACAGGTGCACGGCCGCCGGGTCCCAGCCCAGGCCCACGGCGGCGCCCGGCTCGATAGTCACCCGGCCGGGGGCGCGGACGGCCACGGTCTCCTCGCCCACCGTGCACTTGAGGATAGTGTCGGCGCCCAGGTACTCGCCGTCCACGACCCGCGCCGGCACCCCGCGGCCGTCGACGCGGATGTCTTCGGGGCGCAGGCCCAGCAGGAGCCCGTCGCCGGGCCGCGGCAGCACCGCCGGCCCGTCGGCGCCGCGCACCACCGCGCCGCCGGGGCCGTCGGCCAGACGCAGCACGTTCATGGGCGGGGTGCCGATGAAGCGCGCCACGAACACGCTGGCCGGACGCGCGTAGAGGGCGTCCGGCGGTGCGTCCTGCTCGATGCGCCCCTCGCGGAGAAGCACGATGCGGTCGGCCATGCTCATGGCCTCCACCTGATCGTGGGTGACGTACACCATGGTAATGCCGAGCGCCCGCTGGAGCGCGCGGATCTCCCGCCGCATGTCCTGGCGGAGCTGGGCGTCCAGGTTGGACAGGGGCTCGTCCATGAGGCAGACGGGCGTCTCGGCCACGATGGCGCGCCCGAGCGCCACGCGCTGCTGCTGGCCGCCGGAGAGCTGGCCGGGCTTGCGGTCGAGGAGGTGGCCGATGCCCAGCAGCTCGGCCACGCGGCCCAGCCGCCGCGCGCGCTCGGCGGCCGGCACGCGCCGCACCTTGAGGCCGAAGACGATGTTCTCCCGCACGTTGAGATGGGGGAACAGCGCGTAGGACTGGAACACCATGGCCAGGCGGCGGGCCGCCGGCGGCAGGTCGGTGACGTCCACACCGCCGATCCAGATGCGGCCCTCGGTCACCCGCTCGAGGCCGGCGATGAGCCGGAGCGTCGTGGACTTGCCGCACCCCGACGGGCCGAGCAGCACCAGCAGGCCGCCGGCTTCAGCCGTGAGGCTCACGCCGTCTACGGCGCGCACCGCGCCCCAGAGCTTGCTGACGCCGCTCAGGCGGATCTCGGACATACGGGCGAAATGATAATGCTACACTGCGGGCCCTCTGGCACCTCCTTCGGCTCCGGAGGAGGCGACCGCGCCCCTCGACGCCTGCCGGGCGTCCCGGAACGCGGACCTGGCCGACCTGGTCGACCTGGCGCTGTACACCGGGCTCCGTCGCGGGGAGGCGCTTGGCCTGACCTGGGAGCGCGTGGACCGCCATCGACCCGATGACCCGGCTAGATGTGAGGCTCTCGAAGCCCTCAAGGAGACTGTCATGAGTCTACCCCCCGCCATGACCATCGATGAGCTTCGCCGGCGGATCACCGCCGCGGGCTTGCCCATCCCCGAGGCCCGATGGGAGATGGTCCGCAAGCTCTTGGCCCCCGTCCTGGCGCCGATCCGCGGCGAGGATTGGCGGGCGGCGAGCGTGCTGGAACCCGCCGTCACCTTCAATGCCGGAGGGGAGTCGGGCGGACCATTGGCCACCGGCGGCGCCGCCGGGATCGATGTTGGAGGGCCGGGACAATCACGCGAGCCCGTCGGCACGGCCGCGAACCTGGCGCGCGACGCGCTCCCCTACGCCGGCATCCGCGAGATCGCCCGGTGCTTCCGCCGGCGCGAGCTCTCACCCGTCGAGCTCACGCAGACGCTCCTGGAGCGGATCGAGCGCCTGGATCCCAGGCTCCACGCCTTCGTCACGCTCACCGCCGACCGTGCGCTCGCCGACGCCAAGGCCGCGGAGGCCGCGATTCTGCAGGGCGATGAGCGCCCGCTGCTCGGCATCCCCATCGCCTACAAGGATCTCTATGCCACGCGTGGGGTGCGAACCACCGCCGGCTCAGCGGTGCTGGCGGACTGGGTCCCCGACGAGGACGCGACGTGCGTGGCGCGCCTGCGGGCCGCTGGATGCGTGACGCTGGGCAAGCTCATCACTCACGAATTCGCCTTCGGCATCCAGTTTCCGGGCCATCGCTTCCTGCCGGCCCGCAACCCCTGGAACCTGGAACACATCCCAGGCGGCTCGTCGAGCGGCTCGGGCGCGGCGCTGGCGGCAGGTCTCACGGTCGGCTCGCTTGGCTCCGACACTGGCGGCTCGATCCGCGGGCCAGCCGCCTTCTCCGGCATCGTCGGGCTCAAGCCCACCTATGGCCGGTGCAGTCGGGCAGGGGTCGTCACGCTGGCGTGGACGCTCGATCACACTGGGCCGATGGCCCGGACCGTCGAGGACTGTGCCTGGCTACTCACGGCGATCGCCGGACACGACAGCGCTGATCCGGCCTCCAGCCAGGCGCCCGTCGGCGACTACGTGGCCAAGCTCAACCGGGGGATACGCGGCCTGCGGATCGGCGTGCCGCGCGCCTTCTTCCTCGAGGGCGTGGAGCCCGAAGGAGTGGCGGCGTTCGAGCGCGCGCTGGACACATTGCGCGAGCTGGGCGCGAGTGTCAGCGACGTTGAGATCCGGTCGATCTGGACGTCACCCGCCTACATGGCGATCATGCTCTCTGAAGCCTTCGCCTATCACGAGCGCGACCTGCGCGAGCGCCCGCATCTCTATGGCGAGGGTCTGCGGGACAAGCTCCTGACCGGCGGGCTCTTCTCCGGCGCCGAATACGTGCAGGCCCAGCGACTGCGGAGGCGGCTCCAGGCCGAGATGTTGGAAGTGCTCCGGCGCGTGGACGTCCTGGCCACCCCGACGATGCTGAGCCCGGCCCTGGCGTTCTCGGTCGTGCAGGACCCGGACCTGCCGTTCCCGTTTCCGAAGAGCAACACGTCGCCGTTCAACCTGGCGGGCCTGCCGGCGCTCGCGCTGCCCTGTGGGTTCTCGAAGACGGGACTACCGCTCTCGCTCCAGCTTGCCGGGCGGCCGTTCGAAGAGGCCGTCATCCTGCGCGCCGGGCACGCTTACGAGCAGGCTACCGAATGGCACCGACGGCGTCCGCCCGTGTGACGATCGTTTTTCGGTGAGATTAGCAGACGACCTTGCGGCTTCCCGCAGGGGACGGAAGGCGCCTTGTCGCACTGCCCTTGCTCGCTCGGCTGTAACCACCTACTGGTGGCACGTCGGCGGCGGTCCCTGACTGCGTAGATCCGGTACGGAATTTCTCAAGCCGGGGAGCCGGTGCACGATCCCTTGACCTGCTGCAGACCGCCAGGCTAGCGAGTTATCTACTGAAGTTCTTCGCGGTCTCGCCTGGCATGACGCTTGCGCTCCCAACCGATAACAGAATGTTGCGGACAAGGAGCCACCCATGACCACGATCCTGCTCATCATCCTGATCCTGTTGCTGCTCGGAGCACTGCCAATGTGGCCCTACAGCTCGGGTTGGGGGTACTACCCGAGCGGCGGATTGGGACTCATCCTGCTGATTGTGATCATCCTCCTCCTGACCGGACGGCTGTGACCGCGATTCGATAGCGGAGTCGTTGGTGCCGCCAGACGCTGCCGCGTCCAGCTCGCCTGGTCCGCCAGGTTCGTTTAGGCCGTGTTCGGTGCCGGCGTTCGAGGCGGCTAAGCCGACGCCTTCATGGCCTCCATGGTCTTTAGAATTCGGGCGCGCAGCTCCGCGAGCTCCGTGGCCGTGGCGCCGGGCGGGACGGCGAACTCGGCGCCCACCTGGCCGGGACGTCGGAGCACGAGCACCCGCTGGCCGAGGACGAAGGCTTCCTCGATGGAATGCGTCACGAAGAGCAGGGTCCGGGAGCTACCGCTAGCCAGGGCGAGAAACTCCCGGCGGAGAACGGTGGCCGTCACCTCGTCGAGATGGCCGAAGGCCTCGTCGCAGAGGATGAGGTCCGGCTCCATTACCAGCGCCGCGGCGGCCATCATCGTCGATCGTGCTCGCATCGTCCTACCTCCGTGACCGCGCGTCGCGGATCGCGCGCCAGACGCGCTCGGACGTCGCCGGCATCTCGATGTGCTCGACGCCCAGCTCGGCGAGGGCGTCGCAGATCGCGTTCACCACGGCCGCGAGCGCCGGCGTGGTCCCCCCCTCGCCGCCCCCGCGCAAGCCGAGCGGATGCGCGGTCGAGGGGACCTCGCTGATCTCCGTCGTGAACGACGGCAGGACGTCCGCGCGGGGCAGCGCGTAGTCCATCAGCGTCGCCGAGAGAAGCTGGCCGCTCTCGGGGTCGTAGGCGCAGGATTCCCACAGGGCCTGCCCCACGCCCTGCGCGATGCCGCCGTGCGTCTGACCGTGCAGGATCATGGGGTTCACGGCGCGGCCGCAGTCGTCCACGGTCGTGTAGCGCAGCAGCTCGACCGTGCCGGTCTCGGGGTCGACCTCCACCTCGCAGACCGCGCAGCCGTAGGGGAACGAGGGCACGGGGAGCGTCTCGTCGCAGAGCCCGTCGAGCGGCCCGCGGCACTCCGCCGGGGCGTCCGGGCGCGCCCCCGCGGCGGCGGCCTCGAAGAGATCGACCGAGCGGTCCGTGCCCTTGACGACGAAGCGGCGGGCGGCGAACTCGATGTCGGCGGCGGCGGCTTCGAGCAGCCACGCCGCGATCCGCCGGCCCTTGGCGACGATCTCGTCCGACGCCTTCGCCATCACGATGGCGGCCAGCCGCAGGGCGCGCGCGGAATGGGCCCCGCCACCGGTGACGGTCACGTCGGTGTCGCCGGTGATCAGCCGCACCTGGGACAGCTCCACCCCCAGCCACTCGACCAGCAGCTGCGCGAAGCTCGTCGCATGGCCCTGGCCGGACGACAGCGTGCCCAGCACGAGCTCGACGCGTCCCTCGGGATGGACCGTGATGTGCGCGCGCTCGCGCGGGTCCCCGGTGTTCAGCTCGATGTAGTTCGCCACGCCGATCCCCCGGTAGCGGCCGCGCCGGCGGGCCTCGGCGCGCCGGGCCTCGAACCCCGCCCAGTCCGCCAGCGCCACCGCCCGGTCGAACGCGGCCTGATAGTCGCCGCTGTCGTAGCGCACGCCGACGGCGCTGCAGTACGGCATCGCGCTGGCCGGCACGAGGTTGCGCCGGCGCAGATCCAGGCGGTCGAAGCCATGCCGGCGCGCGGCGAGGTCGATCAACCGCTCCATGACGAACATGACCTCGGGGCGGCCCGCACTGCGGTAGGGGGTAGTGGGCGACGTGTTGGTGGCGACGGCGCGCCCGCGCACGAGCGCGGCCGGCACGCGGTAGACCGTGGTCGCCAGCGCCATGCCTTTGTTGAGGGGATGGAACGACACCGCGTGGGCGCCGACGTTGCTGGTGTTGACAGCCCGAAAGGCCAGAAAGGCGCCGTCGGCGTCCAGCGCCAGCTCGGCGTGCGACACGAGATCGCGCCCCTGGTAGTCGGCGAGGAACGCCTCTCGCCGGTCGGCCGTCCACTTCACGGGGCGACCGAGCCGCCGCGCCGCCCAGGCGACCAGCACGAACTCGGGGTAGCAGCTGTTCCGCGTGCCGAAGTTGCCGCCGACGTCCCGCGCCATCACGCGCACCGTGCCATCCGGGACGCCGAGGGCGCCGGCCACGCCGGTCCGGGTCCGACCCAGCCCGCCCGCTCCGGCATGCACGGTGTAGCGGCCCGTCGCCGCGTCCCAGGCGCCGACGGCCGCCCGCGGCTCCATGGGCACGCCGGTGATCCGGTGCACCCAGGTTTCCAGTCGCACCACGTGGGCGGCCCGCGCAAACGCACGCTCCACGGCCGCCGCATCGCCGACCTCCGTCTCCACGCACACGTTCGACGTGGCCCCCTCGTAGAGGATCGGCGCGCCGGCGGCGGCGGCGGTGGTGCTGGTCGTCGAGGCGGGCAGCGGGGTCCACGCCACGACGACGCGCTCGGCCCCGTCACGCGCCGCCGCGGGCGTGGCGCCGATGACCATGGCCACCACCTCGCCCACGAAGCGCACGCGGTCGGCGGGCATCGGCGGATGCGGAGGCACGAACCGGACGTCGCCCGGCCGGACCATCGCCTCGTGGGGATTCGCCGGCACCGGGCTGTGGGTGATCGGCCCGACGCCGTCCTTCGCCGCGTCGGCGCCGGTGAGCACCGCGATCACGCCCGGCGTGCCGAGCGCGGCCGTAGTCTCGATGTGCTCGAGGCGCGCGTGGGCGTGCGGTGAGCGCACGAAGCACGCGTACGCCTGGCCGGGCAGGTTGACGTCGTCGCTGTAGCACCCACCGCCGACGAGCAGGCGAGCGTCCTCCTTGCGGAGGACCGGCTGGCCGAACCCTTCGCGCGCCGAGCGTGTTCGGGACTGCAGAAAGGACACGTGCGCCTCCCGATCAGCGGTGACCCGACTCCGGCGCCGGATGGTGGCCCGTCGGCGATGCAGTGTCAAGAGCCAGGCGCGATTTCCCTCATCCGCGCGCCCTCGCCTCGTGCTTGACACTCCACGCCAGCCGCTGTAGCAGGGTCAGGCGGGCGTAGCGTCGGCGCGGCGTAGGCCGGCGATGCCCGAGGACACACGGAAGGAGGCCGGGATGGCACGCACGCTGCTCCGCAACGGCTGGGTGGTCACGATGGACGCGGCGCTGGGTGACATCGCCGGCGGCGACGTGCTGATCGAGGACGACCGGATCGCCGCGGTCGGGCCCGGGCTGGCGGCGGCCGGGGCCACGGTGCTGGACGCCACCGGCATGATCGTGATGCCCGGGCTCGTCAACGCGCACATCCACACCTGGGAGATCGGGCTGCGCGGAATCGGCGCCGACTGGGTCAGCGCGCGCGATTACTTCGGCACCGTGCACGGCAACCTTGCCCAGCGCTACCAGGCCGAGGACAACTACGTCGCCAACCTGCTGGGCGCGCTCAGCCAGATCAACGGCGGGAGCACCACCATCTTCGACTGGTGCCACAACTTACGGTCCCCCGACATGACGGACGCCGCGCTCGACGGGCTGGAGGAATCGGGCATCCGCGCGGTGTTCGGCCACGGCACGGCCAAGCCGATCGGCCGGCCGGACCCGCGACCGTTCTTCGAGATCCCCCAGCCCCGCGAGGAGATTCATCGCCTGCGCACCGG
>DASTFB010000081.1 GCA_035709005.1 Candidatus Methylomirabilota bacterium
GTGCGGGGTGGACGGCATGACGGCAACCGGACTCGGAATCAGCGGTACGGCGGATGCGGCGTGTCCACGGCGTACGACTTGAGCAGCGGGTGGCCCTCCCAGTCGTCGGCCAGCAGAATCCGGCGCAGATCGGGATGACCCTCGAAGTGAATCCCGAACATGTCGTAGCACTCGCGCTCCATCCAGTCGGCGCCACGATAGACCGGCGTCAGCGACGGGCACGTGGTGACGCCGGGACCCAGCCGGGCCTTCATGAGGATTCCGACGTTGGCGTCGAGGTTCGCCACCCAGGCCACGACCTCGAGGCCCTCGGCCTTCCAGTCCACGGCCGAGCAGAACGAAAAGAACCCGCAGCCGAGCGTCTCGCGGGCGAATCGAGCGAAGTCCGCCCAGGCGGACGCCGGCACCACCACGGTCAGCGGCGGGCCGGGCAACGTGATCTCGGCGCCGGCAAACCCGGCAATCCCGGCGCGCGCCTCGTCGTAGGTCACCGTCAGTCCACCTTCGGCGACGGCGGGGCCCGGCGGCCCGTGCGCCTGAAATGCGAGACCTGATCCTGGAGGAGCAGCAGACCGTTCAGGAGCGACTCCGGTGGAGGCGGACAGCCCGGCACGTACACGTCCACCGGGATGACGCGATCGACGCCCTTGACCACGTGATAGCCGTGGCGGAACGGCCCGCCGGAGTTCGCGCAGGAGCCCATCGACAGGGCCCACTTGGGATCGGGCATCTGCTCGTAGATGCGCTGGAGCATCGGCGCCATCTTGATGGTGACGGTGCCGGAGATGATCATCAGGTCCGAGTGCCGCGGCGACGCCCAGGGCACCATGCCGAGCCGCTCGACGTCGAACCGCGACGCGAACGTCGCCATCATCTCGATCGCACAGCAGGCCAGCCCGAAGGTGACCGGCCAGATCGACGAGCTGCGCGCCCAGTTGAAGATCTTCTCGGTGGAGGTCACGACGATCCAGCCGCCCGGCATGTGATGGATGGCGTCGGCGATCGCGGCCAGCGCGCTCGACGTCTTGTCGCCGTCGGTGCGCTCCTGGTGGTACTTCTCCCACTCCTGCAGATCCTTGACGTCGCTCCAGCCCGGCGGCGGCACCTGAGGCACCGGCGGCTTCACTTCCACTCGAGCACTCCCTCGCGCCGGGCGTAGAGCCAGCCCAGCCCGATGATTCCCACGAATGCCGCGACGACCCAGAACGCCCCGAGCCCGGCCGACTTGAGGATCAGGGCCCACGGGAAGAGAAACACGGCGAGCGTGTCGAACAGGATGAACACGAGGGCCACCAGATAGAAGCCCGCCGGGAACCGCACCCACGCGGCGCCGATCGGCTCGGCCCCACACTCGTAATTCATGAGCTTGACGGCGTCCGGGCGCGCCGGCCGCAGCAGGCGGGCGGCCCCCAGGGACACGACGCCAAACGCCAGGATGAGCGCGGCGAAGATGGCGACGGACGAGTACTCCGGCAACTACGCCTCCCGATTGAAGTTTGGCCCGAGATGCGAGTATATCACGCCTGGTCAGACCACATCCGGGACGGCGTAACGGAAACACGCCGAGGCGCCCCGCGGTAGGATGACGATGTGAGCCCTGGTGGCCATCTCGTGACGACCGTCGCCGCCTGCGCGGCCTCGGCGGCGCTGTCGGGATCACTTCCCCTCACTGCCGGCGTCGCCCTGGGCGGGTTCCTGATCGACGTCGATCACGCCATCGACTACGTGGTGGTGGAGCGTCAGCGCGATCTACGGCCGGGCACCTTCCTGCGCTATTACATGGAGGGACGGACCCGGCGCACGGTGCTGATCCTCCACTCCTACGAGCTGTTCGCCCTGCTCATCGCGCTGGCGTGGTGGACGCAGGCCCTGCCCCTCTGGGGCTATCTGCTGGGCGGGTTGATGCATCTGGGCCTCGATCTGCGCTTCAACGGCGAGGCGACGCCTCGTTCCATCGGCGCCTTCTACAGCTTCACCTATCGCCTGGCCCACCGCTTCGACGCCGGTGTCCTGCTCGGTGATCGCGAGCCGCCGGCCCCCGGGACGTTCTGGCGGACGTTCTTCGCAGAATTCACGGGCGGCGGACGCCGGGGCGGCGCCGCGGCTTCCCAGGCGTCCCGCCCACCGGCCTCGATGCGCGGAGAGTAGCCGACCGGCTCTAAGCTGCGCTCAGAGCCGCCAGCGCAGCATCGCGCTCCTTCCGCGCCAGGCGGTCGAGGACGTCGGCAGCGAGCCCGACGGCTCGCTGCTCGCCCTCCGGCCCGGCGAGGGCCAGCCGACGGAATGTGCCGGCCAGCCCCGTGGCGATCGGGCAGCCGTCGCCGTCGGCCTCTCGGGCGGCGGCGGCCGTCACGCTGTCGAGCAGGCGATCGAAGAGGGCGGTCATCCGGCGGCGCACCTCACCGTAGCCCTTGACGAGCTGGGCGGCCGCCGCCACCTCACGGGCCAGAGCCGGATCCCGGTCCTGGGCTGCTCTCACCGCGGCCAGCCAGCGCTCCATCCGCTCGTGCTCTCGGCGCGAGCGGTACGAGTAGGGCCGAAGCCAGCGGCAACGGGCCAGGAGCCACAGGCGCAGAAAACCCAGCACGGTCGTCGTCCGAACGTGCTGGCCGAGGGCCGGCCGCCCATGAGGCCAGCGCCGTTCTGCCCACCGGGCCAAGGGGGCGACGAGGCGGTCGGGGAGGATGCCGTAGAGCTCGTCGAGGTCGGGTCGTAGATAGTCGGTGACGATCACGTGCGCGTCCGCGCCCGCTTGCTCGCGGATGCGGGCGAGCCGGCTCGCTCGCGTCTTGAGATCGGCCACGCGGATCGCGTCCTCGTAGCTCATCCAGACCGCCAGGTGCCTGGCCACGAGCCGCGCGACCTCCGGGTCGCCCCCGGGCTGAGCGAAGGGGGCGAGGCGCTCGAGGTATCGCCCCGCATAAGCCACGTCCTGGTAGTCCACCAGCCGCGCCACCGCCTCGCCGGCCAGGGGCCGCACGCTTTCGGGCAGCCTTCCCACGACCTCGCGAAGGACAGGGGCCGGCCGCAGCGCCGGCCGCGCGGCCGCGGTGGGCCGGGCCGCGCCCGACCGCGCTTGCTCGTACCCCACCTGGAAGCCGCGCAGGTTGGCCTCGACACCGACACCTCGGCGCTCGATGGCCACCTGGTACGCCGCGGATCGAATCGGCAGCGCCTCGCTGGCGGCCAGCGCTCCCAGCAGGATGGCGTTGACCTCGGTGTCGTGCTCCCGGGCCAGCGCCAGGGCGTCGAACGCGATCAGCGTCCGGGCAAACGCCCGCGCGGCGGTCTGCAGTTGCTCGGTCGGATAGATGGCGCCGCTCGTCGCCACCTTCTCGTGGATCGAGTACAGCCGATGGGTGCTGGCGATGATCGTCGTCCGGGCCGGCGAGGGAATGCCGTTCTCGACGGCGCGCCCGACCTCCAGGAACTCCGGAGCCAGGAGCACGTCGAGCGCCCCGGGAACCGGATAGAGCGAGAAGGCCGGCGCCGTCTCGCCGGGGCCGGAATACACCTCCACGTAGTACGTCGTCGAGCCCGTCCGCTGGGCCACGCCGGGGATCGAGGTCGCGTGGGCCAGGAGACCGTCCTGGAGCGCCGCCTCCACGATCCACTCGGCCAGCACGCCCCCGCCCTGGCCGCCCACGGCGGGGATCAGCAGGGAGAAGAGCGCCGGCGGAGTCGGCGCCCGAGCAGGGTCCGTCACGCGGTGGCCAGGCGCGCGATGACGGCCGCGCGCAGGTGTGCCATCCAGCGCTGTCGGCGGGAGGGGTTGTGTATCACCCGCACCTCGTAGAAGGATGGGCAGAGGACGGCCGCGTGGGCCACCTCCCCGCACACCCCGCACCCGACGCAGGTGTGATCGACGTGGGCGATCGGATCGTCGCGGAGGGGATCCGGGCTCTCGCGCAGGGTCAGCGAGGGACAGCCGTTGAAGCGCATGCACGAGTGGTCGCCGGTGCACACATCGGGATCCACGCCGAAGCGCGGCTGGACCGCCGTTTGCCCGGCGGCCAGACGGCGGCGCTGGCGCGGGCGCTCCCGGCGCTGGCGCTCGAGCTGACACTCCCCGCGGGCGATGACCACCTTCAGCCCGTCGTAGCGGGTGGTCAAGGCCTCCCGGAGCGTCCGCAGCACCTGGCCGATCCGATAGGCGTCGACCGTCCGGATCCACTTGACGCCCACGCCGCGGAGGGCTTCGGGGATGGTCATCCCGGTCGGCTCGCCGCGCGCGTTCCGGCCGGTGGAGGGATTGTGATGCTGGCCGGTCGCCGAGGTGTAGAAGTTGTCGAGGATCACCAGCACCGAGTCCTGCTTGTTGAAGACGGCGTTGGCCACGCCGTTGTTGAGCCCGTTGTGCCAGAAGCCGCCGTCGCCCATGACCGAGACGACCCGCCGGGCGAAGAGCGGCCCCACCGCGCTCGCCGACGCCAGGCCCATGCCGTAGCCCAGGACCGAGTTGCCGACGTTGAAGGGCGCCTGCGTCGAGAAGGTGTGGCAGCCGATGTCGGCCGCCACGTGCGTGTCGCCGATCGCCGGCTCGCGGGTTCGCAAGATCTTCATGGCGCTGAACACTGGGCGCTCCGGACAGCCCGTGCAGAACGTCGGCGGCCGCTTGGCCACCGGGGTGGGCAGGACGGTGCGGATGGCGACCTGGTGACCCGTGAGGGCGCGATGGCGCTCCTCCACCAGCGCGGCGGGCACGCTGGGGCTGGCCGCCTGGCTCAGGAACGTGCGGAGACCGCCGATGACGAGCTGGGGCACGTATTCGCCATGCGGCGACAGCACGTCTTTGCCGTGGATCACTACCTCCAGGCGGGCATCGTGGGCCAGCGCCTTCAGCTCTTGCTCGAGGTAGTTCGGCATCCCTTCCTCGACGACCAGGACGCGCCGCTTGCCCCGGAGGAACTCGATCAGCTCCTCGGGCACGGTCGGGTGCAGCACGTTGAGGACGAGGAGGGGAACCGCCGTGCGGCCGTAGACGTCGGCCAGTCCCAGCGCGTGCAGGCCGCGAACGGTGGTGTTCCACAGCCCCCCTTGCATCACGATGCCGAGGTCCGAGAGCTCCCCCGGGTGATGCTCGTTCAGGCGGCGCTCGACGATATAGCGGCGGGCCGCGGGCAGGCGCCGCTCGAACTTTTGCGCCTCCATGGCGTAGGTGAAGGGCGGGAGGTTGATCCGTTCCAGGCTGAAAGTCGGGCCGCTCAGTGGCGAGCGCCGGCTGACGCGCGGCGGCACGTTGTCCTTGCAGACGAGCGTGCCCCGCATGTGGCAGGCCCGAATGCGGATGCTGAAGAACACCGGCTCGTGACATGCCTCGCTGAGGCCGAAGCCTTCCTCCACGAAGCGCGCGAATGCGGCCAGGCTGTTCCGGGGATCGATGAGGGGGATGCTCGACTTGAGGGCCGAGGAATGCGTCCGCTCCTGGAGGATGCTCGCCCCCTCGCCGTAGTCTTCGCCGATCACGACGAGGGCGCCGCCGATCACCCCCGCCGAGGCCACGTGGGACAGGGCATCGGAGGCCACGTTGGTGCCCACCACCGATTTCCAGGTCACCGCCCCGCGCGCCGGATAGTTGATCGAGGCGCCCAGGAGCGCGGCGGCCGCCGCCTCGCTGCCCGACTGCTCGAAGTAGATCCCCAGCGGCTTGAGCAGGCGTTCGTTGGCGTCGGCCAGCACGTCGAGCAGATGAGAGATGGGCGCTCCGGGATAGCCGCCCACATAGCTCACGCCGGACTGCAGCAGGGCCTTGGTGATGGCCAGGATGCCCTCGCCGCGCAGGACCTGCCCGGCCCCGTAGCCGAGCTGTTCGACGTCTTCGGTGAAGGTTCGCTCACCCATGGGGAGCCTCAGTTGGACTGCGTTGGGATCGCTGGTCCGCCTGGCTGATTCTACTACGCCGAATCGCTGATGAAACTACGCGCTGCTAGACTCGAATGCCCGACCGTTGCGTCGACTCGCCTGGCGGTACCCCAGCCACTTCTTCAGCACCGGGTCGGATGCGCTATACGTTCGAAGATTTGGACATTGACACGTGATTGGGCCGGCTCAACGATCGAGCATGCATCCCTTCTATGTGCCGATCGATCCCGAAACGCTCAAACGGCTCTACGTGGAAGGCCAGCTAACGGCGAAGGAAGTCGCGCGCCGACTGGGCTGTGCTCCCAACACGGTCCTGCGGGGGCGTTCGGGATCCCAGCACGACCGCAGGGGCCTCGGCCTTCCAATTCAGACGCGCTCTCAACACCGCCCACCTGGTCAGCCGAGATGGCTTACGTGGTTGGTCTCATGGCGACCGACGGCAACCTGTCGCGGACACGCTGGGGTTTGTCGCTGGCGTCGAAGGACACTGAGTTACTGGAGACTGTTCGACGCTGTCTTCGCCTCACGAACTCCATCACCCAGTACACCGATAGCCGGTGCTACCACATCCAATGGAGAGATCGCCGTCTCTATACCTGGCTCGTCGCGATCGGTCTCGCGCCGGCCAAGAGCTTGACACTCGGCCCTCTGAAGATCCCCGATGAATACTTTGCGGACTTCTTCAGAGGATGTCTTGACGGCGATGGTACTGTGCTCGTCTATAAGGATCAGTATCATGTCGCAAAGAAAGAGAGCTATGTCTACGATCGCCTCTACGTTTCTCTCTACTCGGCAAGTCTCCCGTTCCTGAATTGGGTGCGTGCGCGGATCTGCACGATACTTGGAGTCTCCGGAGCGATCAGCGAGGGGAGAGAGCAGGGCCGTGCGTGCTGGAGACTCCGGTACGCCAAAGCGGAGTCGATTCGCGTGCTCGGCTGGATTTATTACGCCACTGACGTGCCATGCCTTTTCCGTAAACGCGTCAAGGCCGAACGTTATCTCTCGCCACTGGGTCACAGCCCATCGCGACCCCGCGGGCGGCCAAGGGTCGGGTGGCTGTACAATACGGTGATCGCGGACCGGGCCGGGGTGGCGGAACTGGCTATACGCGTGGCGCTCAAAACGCCATGCCCGCAAGGGCGTGCGGGTTCGACTCCCGCCCCCGGTACCATTCCTTGACAACGCTCTTCGCCGCCTTGTAACGTGACCCCTCGCGTGGGGCTGTAGCTCAGTTGGGAGAGCACAAGGCTGGCAGTCTTGGGGTCAGGGGTTCGACTCCCCTCAGCTCCACCATTTCTTCCCCCGGTTCGAAAGTCCAGTAGTCGCTGGCACTTGGTATGTAGGACTCCGGCGCATGGCCGCCAAGGTCCGCCGGCTCGGCACCAACGTCGTCCGCCTAAATACGCAGGTCTTCGTACAGGTTCAGAACCTGGCCCGCCAGGCCGGCGTCAGCCCCTCGGAGATCGTAGAGTTCGTGATGATGGAAGTCTTACAGGACGACCCCGGCGCGCCCGTGCTGGAGCCACCGAATCCGGTGCCC
>DASTFB010000082.1 GCA_035709005.1 Candidatus Methylomirabilota bacterium
TGATCATCCCGGTGTGGACGGTCGTGGTGAACTTCTTCGGCACCATGAACGGGCGCTGGCACACCTTCGGCCAGAACCTGACGGCGAAGTTCCTGATCATGGGCACCATCATGTATCTGTTCGGCTGCTTCCAGGGGTCGACCGAGGCGTTGCGGGTGATCCAGCAGCCGACGCACTTCACCGACTTCGTGATCTCGCATTCGCACCTCACGGTGTTCGGGACCTTCGTGGTCTGGGCGATCGGCGGCCTGGTCTACACCTGGCCCAAGCTGTTCGGCCGCGAGCTATGGTCGTTCCGACTGGGCAACTGGTCGTTCTGGCTGATCACCGCCGGCATCTCGACGATGGGGCTGGTCCTGACCGCGGGCGGGCTGATGCAGGGTTACATGTGGATGGACGGATCGGAGTGGGTGAACTCGATCCTGCCGATGTCGCCCTACTGGTTCGTGCGGACGCTCTCCGGGCTGTCGATGGACATCGGCATGACGCTGCTGGTGTTCAACCTGATGATGACGGCGCTGCGGGAGCCAAGAGAGGAGCGTGAGAGGGCTCCTGCGGTGCCCCGAGGCGCGGCCGCGGCGGGGGAGGCAGCGCGATGAGGATGAACGCTCGCGTCGTCGCTCTGGGAGCGGGCGTCTTCTTCATCTCGCTCGCGATCTTCGTCCAGGGACTCCTGCCTTTCCTCCACGCCGAGTCGCGCACCAGCGATGTCACCCGGGTGGTCCGCACCGACCTCGGTGAGCTCAAGTGGATGCGCTCCGACGCGACCGACTACTCCGAGCTCGAGCAACTCGGCCGGCAGGTCTACATCCGGGAAGGCTGCTGGTACTGCCATTCCCAGTTCGTGCGCCCGGTGACCGGCGAGACGCGGCGCTGGGGTCCGGTGAGCGAGGCGGGAGAATACGCGTTCGACGTGCCGCACCTCTTCTCGACCCGCCGCATCGGGCCCGACCTCACCCGCGTCGGGCTCAAGTACAGCGACGAGTGGCATCTCGCCCACTTCTGGGACCCGCGCATGGTGGTGCCGGATTCGATCATGCCGCGGTTCGCCGGGCTGTTCGACACGCCGGACGGGGCGGCCGCGATCGTCGATGACGACGCCGGCAATAGGACGCTTGAGCAGAACGAGGTCACCGAGGCGATCTTCGACTTCGGCAAGAAGGACACGCCCGCAGAGCACCTGCGGCTGACCCCCAACGCCGACGGCCTGTTGTTCATCCCGGAGCGCGGCAAGTACCCGGTGATCTTCACACCCAACGACGAGTACACCGGCGAAACGGTGCAGCTTGCCGTTCAGACGGCGGAGCTCGAGGGGCTGATCGCCTATCTGCAGAAGCTCGGCATGAACCGGGGCAAGTGGCGCGACATGTTCGAGCCGCAGTTGCTCGATGCATCACAGTTCACCGTGCCGCGCTCGGAGGAGTGGATCGTCCACGGCAGGGAGGTCTACGAGCGACGTTGCGCTGGCTGTCACGGCGTCACGGGCAACGGCAACGGCCCGGCCGCGACCTTCATGTACAAGTTCCGGCCGCGCAATTTCGAGCTGGCGGTGTTCAAGTTCCGCCTGGTCAAGGGGCCGCTGCCGACCGACGGCGACCTGATGCGCACGATCACCCGCGGCATCCGCGGCACGGCGATGCCGACCTGGCACAATGTCCCGATCGAGGATCGTCTCGCCGTCATCCAGTACATCAAATACGAGCTGGCGGTGGACCGCAGCAGTCCGGGCGACCCCTACGCCTACTTCGTCGAGGAGCCGCCTGGCGAGCCGCTCTACATCGGGACGCCGCCGGCGCCGTCGGCGGAGGTCGTGGCGCGTGGCCAGGAGGTCTGGCAGCAGGCCAAGTGCTGGGAGTGCCACGGCCAGTCCGGCGTGGGCGACGGACCCAAGGCGGCCGAGCTTAAGGACGACTTCGGCTTCCCGGTCCTGCCCGCCGACCTGACCACGGGCCAGTTCAAGTCCGGCCCCGCGGTCGAGGACATCTTCCGCACTATGAGCACCGGGCTTTCCGGCACGCCGATGCCGTCCTACAGCGACTCGCTGCCGGAGGAGGACCGCTGGGCGCTCGCCTACTACGTCCTTGCGCTGTCGGCCTTCAAGGATCCGCTGACCGGCGCGCCGCTGCAGATCTCCGAGGAGGACCGGCAGGCGCTGAACGATCCGGCGACCGCGGCGCGGACCATAAAGACGGCCTACGTGCCTGCGGCGAAGCGGGCCTTTGCCGTACTCGAGGGGAGTGAGCCGGACCACGCCGACTACGCCGGCGCCGCCTGGTCCAAGCGCCACGGCATGGAGCTTCTGCCCGCATCCAGGGCTGCGGCGGGCGTG